>JANYAB010000467.1 GCA_025355225.1 Bacteroidota bacterium | reverse complement strand
CAATTGGTGCCGATGTAGCGCCACTGGCGAGCTTAGATCCGTTAACAGTTACTGTAGCATTAATATCACTCGTTGTTGGTTTTACCGTTACCGAGGTGGTCGTGTTTCTGACTAAAGCAGTATAGCTGGTTGTTCCCGTTGCAAATACCGGGCTTAAATTGCCGCCATTAAGAGTCAGGGCAGCCAGGTTTGCATTAGCTGACAAGATTGCTTGTTGTCTGTTAACAACAATACTATAGGACTGTGTTGTCGTTCCGTCCTGTGCAGTTATCACGGTTGTTATAGTATTATTGCCTACGTTAAGAGCAATTGGTGTTGATGTGGCGCCACTGGCGATAGTAGCTCCGTTTACAGTTACTGTAGCATTAACATCGCTTGTTGTTGGTTTTACTGTTACCGAGGTCGTCGTATTGCTCACTGCAGCAGTATAGCTGGTTGTTGCTGTCGCAAATGCCGGGTTTAAATTCCCTCCATTAAGAGTCAGCGCAGCCAGGTTCGCATTAGATGATAGGGCTGCTTGTTGCCTGTTAACAACAACAGTATAAGATTGTATAGTCGTTCCGTCCTGCGCAGTTACCACAGTTGTTATAGTATTATTGCCTGCGTTGAGGGCAATTGGCGCCGACGTAGAGCCGCTGACAAGTGCAATTCCGTTTACAGTTACTGTAGCATTAACATCGCTTGTTGTTGGTTTTACCGTTACCGAGGTCGTTGTGTTGCTCACTGCCGCAGTATAGCTGGTTGTTCCTGTCGCAAATGCCGGGTTTAAATTCCCTCCATTAAGAGTCAGCGCAGCCAGGTTCGCATTAAATGATAGGGCTGCTTGTTGCCTGTTAACAACAACAGTATAAGATTGTGTGGTCGTTCCGTCCTGCGCAGTTATAACAGTTGTTATAGTATTATTGCCTGCGTTGAGGGCAATTGGCGCCGACGCAGAGCCGCTGACAAGTGCAATTCCGTTTACAGTTACTGTAGCATTAACATCACTTGTTGTAGGTTTTACCATTACTGAAATGGTTGCATTGCTCACTGAGGCCGTATAGCTGGTCGTCCCCGCTGCAAATACAGGATTTAAATTTCCGCTGCTTAGGGTTAGAGCGGCAAGGTTTGCATTGGATGATAAAACAGCAGGCTGCCTGTTTACGGTAATCGTATAGGCTTGTATAGTTGTGCCGTCACGGGCGGTTATTACAGCTGTGATCGTATTGTTGCCAACATTCAGGGCAATGGGTGCAGATGTTGCGCCACCGGCAAGTTTAGCGCCGTTCACGGATACTGTAGCATTAATGTCACTTGTGGTCGGCCTTACTGTTACTGAAGTGGTTGTGTTGCTTACTGATGCGGTATAGCTCGTCGTTCCGGTTGCAAATGCCGGACTTAAATTGCCGCCATTAAGAGTGAGCGCAGCCAGACTCGCATTCGCTGATAAGACTTGTTGTTGCCTGTTAACAACGATATTATAGGATTGAGTAGTCGTTCCGTCTTGTGCGGTTATTACGGTAGTTATTGTATTTGCTCCTACATTTAGTGCAATTGGCAGCGAGGACATACCGCTTGTAAGCGGCGCTCCGTTTACTGTTACCATTGCCGTTATATCAGCAGTAGTTGGCGTTACCGTTATCGTGCTTGTGGTGTTGCTTACCAATGCCGTATAACTGGTTATTCCCATTGCAAATGCTGGCGTCAAATTGCCTCCATTAAGAGTCAGGTTGGCAAGGTTAGCATTTGATGATGCTGCCCTGTTTACCGTTATTGTATAAGTATCTGTGGTTCCGTCTTGTGCTGTTACCACAGTTGTGATCGTGTTAGGTCCAACATTCAGGGCAATTGGAGCCGATGCTGTACCACTGGCAAGCTGAGTTCCATTTACGGTTACTGTTGCAGTTGTATCAGCGATTGCCTGTGTAACGGTTATTGATACTATAGCATTACCTACGGTTGCAGTATAACCGGTTGTACCTGCTGCAAACGCAGGGCTTAAACTGCCGCTGCTGATGGCCAAATCCGAAAGGTTTGCATTTGACGATGCTGCCTTGTTTACAGTTACTGTATAGCTATTTGTGGTTCCGTCTTGTGCGGTTACCACGGTTGTGATCGCGTTATCCCCTACATTCAGGGCTATGGGAGCCGATGCTGTACCGCTGGCAAGCTGTGTGCCGTTTACTGTTACCGTGGCTGTTGTATCAGCGATTGCCGGTGTTACTGTTATTGATGCCGTAGCATTACCCACCGATGCTGTATAGCTTGTTGTACCTGCTGCAAATGCCGGGCTTAAACTGCCGCTGCTAATAGCCAGGTTGGAAAGGTTTGCATTTGATGACGCTGTCCTGTTTACAGTTACTGTATAGGTGTCTGTGGTTCCGTCCTGTGCTGTTACCACGGTTGT
>JANYAB010000464.1 GCA_025355225.1 Bacteroidota bacterium | reverse complement strand
TTTAGTTTTAATCAGTTTGTAAAAAAATAAAAAATGTGAGAACTTAATTTAGGGAAGCCTAAGGCGTATATTTGTCCTCGTTAAACCAAATCACAATGAAAAGTAGAGCCCTGTACATAATAGTTTCTTTACCATTTATTTTGTTCATTAGCCAAAACGTGAATGCCTGCGATATGTCTTTTAACGGTATTAACACGCATAGCCTACACCTTGACTTTCCCCTAAGATCTGACGGTTTACTAAAGACAGATACTTCAAATAATAAGTATATCAGGTTTTATAACTTTTTAGTTAAAGAACGTTACCCTTTTTCAATGCTTGGTACACCTACAGAGTTTACAGCTAAAATTAAAATTGAAAGCCATGCGAGAAGATTATACAGAGGTTTGAGAAAAGAAGGTTATTCGGTAGCTGTCTTAGGGACAGAGGAGCAATTTGTTAAAAAATTCTGTAAATGATCTTATTCTAAGCTGCCAGAATTAAATGAAAAAAATAATCAACACCGGTATTCTCGGTTTCGGCAATTCAGGCCAAATATTTCTTGCACCTTTCATAGCTGCCAATCCCGGTTTCAGCTTGAAAAAGATAAGCACGTCGGATTCTGTTAAGGCAGCGAAAGCAAAAGCCATTTACCCGGATACGGAAATAGTAAGTGACGCCGATGCGATCATTAATGATGATACCATTGAACTGGTGCTGATCGGCTCGCCTAACACCTCACACCTCAGCTTAACCAAAAAGGCTTTGCTGGCGGGCAAGCATGTGGTGGTGGAGAAACCCTTCACCATTACTTCGGCAGATGCGGATGAACTGATCGCGTTAGCCAAACAACAGAACCGGACAATGACCGTGCACCACAACCGCCGGTTCGACAGCGGGCATAATACCGTAAAAAAGGTCATAGCAAGCAAAGCACTGGGCACCCTGGTAGAGTACGAGGTGCATTACGACCGTTTCCGTCGCGAATTACGTCCGGGAGCATGGCGGGAAAAACCGCTGCCCGGCTCGGGTATATTGTACGACCTCGGAGCGCACCTGATAGATGGCGCCCTGGAACTGTTCGGAACCCCCGAAGCGGTTACCTGTATGATGCTTACCCAAAGACCAGGACTGGAAGTAGAGGATAATTTTGAGATCATACTGACTTACCCCGGTTTAAAAGTAACGCTGAAAGGCGGCATGCTGGTAAAAGTACCCGGTCCTACTTATGTGCTTTATGGCGATCACGGTACATTTATTAAATATGGGATGGATGTGCAGGAAGAGGCCTTGAAAAAAGGATTGACCCCGGATACGTCCGATTGGGGTCACGAACCCGAAGCAATATGGGGCAAACTCACTGCTGAAGAGAACGGTGTCGACATAACCCGAACCATAGAAAGCGAACCCGGCCGCTACCAGGACTATTTCCAGAATGTATATGATGCTATCGCCGAAGGCAAGGACCTCATCGTAACCCCCGAACAAGCCCGGCAGACGATACGGGTTATTGAGTTGGCTTTTTTGAGTAATGGGGAGAAGAGGACGGTGGGGTATACGGATTGATGTTCTTCGGTCGTGAGATGTTGGGTGTCACTATAAGTAATTCGGCATCGATGGGTTCGGTTGATGTTTGTATTGAAATTAATCATTGTTCCGCTCATAGCCGCGGGGCTTAGTCACTTTTGTGCGCCAAAAGTAACCAAAAGCGCTTGTCGGCAGAAAGGCTTCTTTGCGCACTGGCCTTTGCCCTGCAAATCAGGCAAAACCTGGGCTGCAAACTATTGCCCTTTCTTGCCGCTCAAGGCCTTGGCCTGGCAAAATTTGCTATGCCCTTCCCGCGCTCAGGCCACCATTGTTTTGCCCGATTTCGGCCGAAGCTTATCTGCTGACCCTGGAAAAAAAACCTGGCAATCTTTAATCCTAAAAATGGTGCAGCCTTCTTGAACACCGTTAAAAACAAATAACATGTGCAATCATGGTTCAGACAATTAGCTGAAGCTTATCTGCTGACTGGGAAAAAATAAAACCACAAACCGCAAATAACCTCAAAATTCGGCATTGGCTGGTTCGGGTAGCACAGACCAAGCCAAACCACTAACTTTCA
>JANYAB010000454.1 GCA_025355225.1 Bacteroidota bacterium | reverse complement strand
CTTAGTTTTTTGGGTTTCGGCGCCCAGCCGCCGATGCCTACATGGGGAAGTATGATAAAGGAACATTATGGCTATATTATTATGGATTCTGCTTACCTTGCAATTCTGCCGGGTTTGGCGATTATGTTAATGGTGTATGCTTTTAACCTGGTAACCGTCGGGCTAAGGGATGCATTTGATATAAAATCACAAAGTACACGTATTTAAAAATTTATTCATTATTTTGCTATCTTCTAAATCAATAATGCAAAATATCGAGGAAATTTCAGGTGAAGATGAGTTAATACGGTTGCTGCTTAAAAGGCAATCTGAATTAAACTCATTACTTGAGGTTACGAGGGCAATCAACAAAAATATCGCAACACCTGTACTCATACAGATGCTCGAAGTTATTTTGCAAAATTATCTGCAGGTTGGTAAACTGCGCTTTTTAATAGAGCACGACGGAAGTTTTGTTTGTATTTCGAGCTACGGGGGCGAAGTTGAAAGCACGAAGTTATTACATGTGGCTTGTAAGAAATTAAATAAGATCCGATCATTTGCTTCCGTATCAGGACATGACGATCAGCTGCTTAAAAAGTATGACTATTTTATTCCTATCTATCATAAAAGTAAAGCCTTAGCCTATGCGCTGATTGGTGATTTTAATACGACCGAGGAGATGCTTCATAATGATCTGAATTTTATCCAGACATTGATCAATGTGATCGTAGTAGCGCTCGAAAATAAGAAGCTTTTTCGCGAAAGGATGGAATCTGAACGGTTTAAACGTGAAATGGAGCTGGCGCAGGAAGTGCAGAGTATGCTGATTCCGTTAAGACTGCACAAGGAGACTGGTGTTGAAATTGGTGCGAAATATTTCCCCCATCAAAATATCGGGGGCGATTATTTTGATTTTATGCGCATTAACGAGAACGAGTTTTTGTGGTGCATTGCGGATGTTTCTGGCAAAGGAATATCAGCCGCGTTATTAATGGCTAATTTCCAGGCCAGTTTGCGTGCATGGGCCACAGTTGAGGATGACTTGACCAATATAGTTGACCGCTTGAACCAGATCGTACTTGGGAACACCAAAGGCGAACGGTTTATAACCCTTTTTGTGGCCAAATATAACGAACAAACACGCAAGCTGAATTACATTAACGCTGGTCATAATCCATCTATATTGTATTGCAATGGTGAGGCAATTTCGCTGAAATTGGGCACAACCATGATCGGTGCGTTTGACGAATTGCCATTTTTAAACCAGGGTGAAGTGGATGTTGAGCCCGGGAGCCTGATATTTAATTATACCGACGGATTAATGGATTATGACGTACCCGCACCAAAATTATGGAATGAAGACAAACTAATAAAATTTGTAATAGACAACGGCGAGCTGTCACCAGATAAGTTTAACCAAACATTGCTTGATCATTTGCACCTGATAATAAAAGGCAAGCCCATTGATGATATTACCTTGCTTACGCTCAGGATATCTTAGGGGTTGGTGGTAGTTGATTAAGTTGGATTGGGTTGATTAGGTCAGATTTAGTTATCCAAAGCACTTAAAAACTTCCAATTCTTTCAACTTTCACTTAACCTCTCCAACCAATTTTTCAACAATTGCCACCAACCACACTACATTCCTATATTTTTGCAGGATGTTATTAAGCAGGTATCAGCATGAATTTATTGAGGCGGGTTGCGACGAAGCGGGTCGTGGTTGCCTTGCGGGCCCTGTATTTGCTGCTGCTGTTATATTACCTGCTGATTTTGATCACCCGCTGCTTAATGACTCCAAACAATTAACAGAATCGGTACGCTACGACCTTCGTATCGAAATAGAGCAAAAAGCGATCGCCTTTGCGGTTGCATCGGTCGACAATGTGGAGATCGATGAGATCAATATCCTGAATGCCTCCTTCCTGGCTATGCATCGCGCTGTCGATATGCTGTCTATAATTCCGCAGTTTTTAATTATTGATGGCAACCGGTTTAATAAATACAAAAAGTTGCCGCACCATTGCATTGTTGAAGGCGACGCCAAATATTTCAGCATAGCAGCAGCTTCCATCCTGGCCAAAACGTACCGGGACGACTATATGAAGCAGATAGCGGCAGAGCACCCGGAGTATGACTGGCACAACAATAAAGGTTATCCTACCATAAAACACCGGGAGACTATAATGCGAATAGGATATACTCAGTACCACAGGCTCACCTTCAGGGTATCCGATCCGCAGTTAAGTATTTTTTAAAGTTGTTTTGATTCGGCGTTTATGGTTGGTATTTTTGGTGAAACCAATAAACCCATTGAAGATACTTATTTTAACACATCGTGTTCCATTTCCTCAAAATGGAGGGTACCCTATTGTGGTTTGCAACACTATACGGGGGCTTGTTAATTTAGGACACGATGTTTCGTTGGTTTCACTCAACGCAAAAAAACATAGAAGTACAGCACTTGAGGATGATGATCTGCTTAGTAAAATACAGTACAGATCATTCGATATCGATGCCAGTATATCCTTAGTAGATGGCTTAATCAACATCTTCAGCAAAAACTCATATAACATTGAGCGGTATTATGATCAAAATTTCGAGAAGTTATTGATCCGTACTGTAAGAAACACCAGTTATGATATAATACAATTCGAAGGTTTGTTTGTGGCACCTTATATTGATGCGGTCCGTAAAAACTGCAAAACCAAGCTCGTTTACAGGGCGCATAATATTGAGCACCAGATATGGGAAAGGCTGTCGCAGCAAAAGAGCGACCCTGTCAAAAAGTTGTATCTTAAACTGATGGCCAAACGCATAAAGAAGTACGAAATACAGCAAATAAATAAATTTGATGCGATAGCAGTCTTTACCGGACAGGATAAAAGTACAATGATGCTTTATGGCGCCAATATACCAGTTGAGATAGTGCCGGTAGGGATCGATTTAACCCGCTATCTTCCCGATTTCAGCAAAACAGAATTTCCGAGTCTGTTTTTCTTAGGCTCGCTGGACTGGATGCCTAACCGCGAAGGGATAGAGTGGTTCCTGCAAACTTTTCATAACGATCTGGCGAAGGATGAACTGCGCGTAAAGTTTTATGTGGCCGGCAATGATATTCCTGAAGAGTTTGATGATTATGGAATAATGGGGAAAGTATTTATACAAGGTGAAGTTGATGACGGGTTGGAATTTGTGAACAGTAAATCTATAATGATCGTTCCGCTTTTGTCTGGTGGCGGGATGCGGGTTAAAATTGTAGAAGGGATGGCGATGCAAAAGTGTATTATTTCTACTTCGCTGGGTGCCGAAGGAATAAATTATAAAAACGGAGTTAACATATTAATTGCAAATAACCGCGAGGAGTTTTTAAAAGCAATTAAACGTTGTATTGCAGACGAAGACTACTGCATGGCAGTGGGCAGTAACGCCCGTAAACTGATAGAAGAGCAGCACGATGTAAATAAAGTAACCAACAATTTGGTTAACCTGTATCAGGGTTTGCTCTAGGTCCCGTTTGAAATGAAAGTATTTTATAAAACAACTTTACAACACACCAACAATACAATTTTATTACTTTTGCGGCCAATTAGTTATTTATGAAGAATACGGCTTTAACTGAAAAACACATTCAAGCAGGTGCTAAGATTGTACCTTTTGCCGGCTACAACATGCCGGTGCAATACGCCGGCATTAATGTTGAGCATGAAACGGTTAGAAAGGGAGTTGGCGTATTTGATGTAAGCCACATGGGCGAATTTATTTTAAAGGGGGATAAAGCACTCGACCTGATACAGCGTGTAAGCAGCAATGATGCTTACAAACTTTATGATGGAAAAGTGCAATACTCCTGCCTGCCAAACGAGAATGGCGGAATAGTAGATGATCTGCTGGTTTACCGTATTGATGAAAAAACCTATATGCTGGTAGTCAACGCGTCAAACATTGATAAGGATTGGAACTGGATATCAAAATACAATACCGACGGTGTTGAAATGAAAAATATTTCGGATCGCACATCGCTACTGGCGGTACAAGGACCTAAAGCTGCTGAAGCATTGCAAAGCCTTACAGAAATCGACCTGGGGTCGATGGAGTATTATACCTTCAAAAAAGGAAAGTTTGCAGGCGTCGACAATGTCTTATTATCAGCTACCGGCTATACAGGCGCTGGTGGTTTTGAGATCTATGTGGACAATAAGGACGCTGAACACATTTGGGATGCTATCTTTAAAACCGGCGAACCTTTTGGTATAAAACCAATCGGCCTCGGGGCCCGGGACACCTTACGTTTGGAGATGGGCTTTTGCTTATATGGGAACGACATTGATGATGCTACGTCACCATTGGAAGCAGGCCTCGGATGGGTAACCAAATTCAATAAGGAGTTTACAAATTCAGCAGCTTTGCTGCAACAAAAGCAGGAAGGGCTGAAGCATAAACTGGTAGGTTTTGAAATGATAGAACGTGGTATCCCGCGTCACGATTACGAGATCGTGGACAACGAAGGCAACGTCATAGGAAAAGTAACCTCCGGTACGCAATCGCCTTCGCTGCAAAAAGCTATTGGCATGGGTTATGTGAAGAGCGAATTCGCCAAAGAAGGCACAGAAATATTTATCAAAATAAGAGATAATAAAATTAAGGCTATTGTTGTAAAACCGCCTTTTTACAAATAAACCCATTGTTATTACGAAGAACGAAACCATCCCTTCATAGGAAGGTTACCCTTACAATTTCAACACCTTGGTGCCTGACAGGCATAGTTTAGAGATTTATCGTTTCCCGCAATAACGCAACATATTAAATTGTGGATCAAAAAAAGCTTGAAGTTTGTTTAACCCCGGTACTATTGTCGCTTTATGACGTAGCGGAATATATAGTAGTAATAGTAGATATTTTCCGCGCAACATCCTCTATTTGTTATGGTATTGAAAACGGAGCAGAGGCTATTATCCCGGTAGCAGAAGTAGAAGACTGTTCTGCTTACCGGGAGAAAGGATTGGGTCACTTACTGGCTGCTGAGCGAAATGGCGAAGTTGTTGATGGGTTTGATTTTGGTAACTCTCCATTTTCATACACCATAGAAAAAGTGGCTGGTAAAACGATTGTACTTACCACTACTAATGGAACACAGGCATTGCATCTGTCGCGCCAGGCCAAGAGGGTGGTAATCGGCTCTTTTTTGAACCTAACCTCGCTGTGCACCTGGTTGAAAACACAAAATGAGAATATTTTATTGGTCTGCGCCGGCTGGAAAAATAACTTTAGCCTGGAAGATACCTTATTTGCGGGTGCAGTTACGGAACAATTAAAGGGGCCAGGGTTTAAGATGGATGATTCAGCAGTTTCGGCTCAAGACCTATACCAGCTTAGTAAAGGCGATCTGAGTGGCTATCTCGCCAAATCCTCACACACCGAACGTCTTAAAAAGCTGGGTATTGAAGCAGATATTGCTTTTTGCCTGCAGGTGGATATTACTACGTCAATTCCCGTTTTGGAGGGAGAGAGACTGGTCAAATTGACGTTATAATGCGGTTGAAGCACCAATAACAGTTGGTATTGATAATATTTCTTTTATCGTAGCTTTTCATTATTTCGGTGCCTGTCCGCATCGCGAATACTTTTTTTTTCTAAGTTTTTTTCAAATGCCTCAGATAGATCGACCCCTGTTTGATTGGCCAGGCAGATCAGAACAAAAAGCACATCCGCCATTTCATCGGCCAGGTTGACTTCGGTATCTGATTTTTTAAACGACTGCTCTCCGTATTGCCGCGCCATAATTCTGGCCACCTCGCCCACCTCTTCCATCAAAATGGCGGTATTGGTCAGTTCATTAAAGTATCGGATACCTGTTGTTTTTATCCAGTTGTCTACAAGTTGCTGTGCTGCCTTAATTTCCATAGGGTATTGTAAAAAGATTAGTGATTGTCTTTGTCCTTTGTGTCCAGGATAATTGTTACCGGCCCATCATTTAATAAGTTGATTTTCATGTCAGCGCCAAATATCCCGGTCGCTACTTTTTTACCGGTCAATTCTTCCAATATTTTTATCATTTGTTCATACATGGGTATCGCCTTATCTGGTTTGGCTGCGCGGGTAAAACCAGGGCGATTGCCTTTCTTGGTATTGGCAAACAAAGTGAATTGCGAGATGAGCAAAATATTGCCATCTACATCTGCAAGAGATTTATTCATCAAACCATTCTCGTCGCCGAAGACACGCATGGCTGTAATTTTCTGTGCAAGCCATTGTAGGTCCTCGGTGGTATCTGCATCTTCAATGCCCAACAATACCAAAAAGCCGGTTTTGATTTCGCCTGTGATATTGCCGTCGACTGTACAGCTTGCCTGGCTAACACGTTGTAATACTGCCCTCATTGTTTAGAATCAAGAAGCAAGAGTAAAGAATCAAGACCATAGCATCAAGAGCTAAGAATATTTTTATTATCTCAGGTGTATTCAGTCTTGTGTCTTAATTCTTATCTCTTATCTCTTGACTCTAACTACGCCCTCGTATCATTCCCATGATAGATGCTTAAATAGCTTTCGTACCGCGATAGTTCAATATTGCCTTCTTCAACGGCTTTTATTACAGCGCAGCCTGGTTCGTTGATGTGACGGCAACTATTAAACCGGCACTGATTCAGCAAGGCGCGCATTTCCGGAAAAAAGTGGCTGAGCTCCTGTTTTTCAATATCGATCACTCCTAACTCGCGGATGCCCGGTGTGTCAACAATATAGCCTCCATGGGGCAGCTCAAACATTTCGGCAAAAGTAGTGGTGTGCATTCCCTTATCGTGCCATTCGGATATCTCAGTTGTTCGAAGTTTCAGATCCGGCAACAAGGAGTTGATCAAACTCGATTTACCAACTCCGGAGTGACCGGAGAATAAGGTTACTTTATTTTTTATAATTTCAGCAAGCTGTTCAATATTGATGCCCTTTAATGCAGAAACTTCATAGCAAGGATAGCCGATATTTTCATAAATGGCTTTATAATCTGCTAATATTTCAAGACCCTCGTCGCTGAATAAGTCGAGTTTATTAAACACCAGCGAAGCAGGTATGTCATACGCCTCGGCAGTTACCAAAAAACGATCGATAAACCCTAACGATGTGCGTGGGGAAGCTAAGGTCACGATTAATAAGGCCTGATCCAGGTTAGCAGCGATGATCTGAGCCTGTTTGGAAAGGTTGATGGACTTACGTATAATATAATTTTTGCGGGGGTGCAATTTGGTGATCACTCCTGTACCCTGGTCGGGCTCCTGCTCAAAATCCACTATATCGCCTACGGCTATCGGGTTGGTTGTAGTGATACCCTTAGTACGAAATATACCCTTGATCCGGCAATCAAACCTTTGTCCATCTTTTGTTTGTACCTGGTACCAACTGCCGGTTGATTTGGTTATAAGTCCCTCCATTGTCAGGTCAAAGGTATTAAATTTAACAAGGGGCTTAAAATAAACACAAAATGGTTTGCATATTCAAAAAATATCTACTTACTTTACGGGCATTACAGGAATGATAATTAACAGCATCACAAATACAACAACAGTTATCACCGGGATAAGTCGCGGAGGAAGATGATTGTATGTTGTAAATAAAAAAATCAACAGAGCGCCTTCCTCCGAAAAGAGGAAGGCGCTTTTATTTTTAACCCAAAATGAAAGTTTTAAAATTTGGAGGTACTTCGGTCGGTTCGGCGCAAAGTATCGGTACAGTGATCGACATCCTCAAAAGGGAATACCAGGCTGGCGAGAAACCGGTGGTTGTTTTATCTGCCATGAGCGGTGTAACCAATTTACTGTCATCGATGGCCGAAAATGCGGCGAATGGAGAAGATTTTACGACACAATTAGCCGAACTTGAAACACGTCATTTTGAGATGGTAAGGTCGTTGCTAAATGTGCAGCACCAGAACCCGGCATATACAAGGTTGAAGATCAACTTTAATCACCTGGAAGAATTGTTGCAGGGGGTTTTGACGTTGCGGGAGCTCACCCCAAAAACACGTGATCTGATTTTGAGCTATGGCGAACGGTGCTCAACTTTAATGATCAGCAAAATGGCCGCGCAATATTTCCCTGAGGTTCTATTTGTCGATGCATCAGAATTGATAAAAACGGATAGTGACTTTGGGCATGCAAAGGTAAATGTGGAGTTAACTGAAAGATTGATCCAGGGATTTTACCAGGAAAACCCCAATAAAATGTTGTTTGTAACCGGCTTTATAGCCGCTAACGAAGCGGGGCAGATCACCACACTTGGCAGGGGGGGCAGCGATTATACCGCGGCAATTTTCGGCTCTGCGCTAAACGCATCCGAGATACAAATATGGACAGATGTGAATGGTATGATGACCGCCGATCCGCGTATGGTTAAAAAGGCTTTTTCGTTGCCTGAACTTACCTACACTGAAGCGATGGAACTATCCTATTTTGGGGCCAAAGTGATTTATCCGCCCACGATGATCCCAGCTTTTTTGAAAAAAATACCAATCGTTATAAAAAATACTTTTGATGTTGATTTCGAAGGCACGGTGATACGCCATAATTGTAAACCGTCCAGTCTGGCTATAAAAGGTATTTCTTCGATAAATAATATCAGCCTTATTAACCTTGAGGGCAGCGGAATGGTGGGTAAATCAGGTTTTAGCGGTCGGTTGTTTTCTTTATTGGCGCGCGAACAGATCAATATTATACTGATCACCCAATCATCGTCCGAACACAGCATTACTTTTGCTGTTCAGCCTAAGGATGG
>JANYAB010000449.1 GCA_025355225.1 Bacteroidota bacterium | reverse complement strand
TCATTATCATATAACCGGCTATATAACTGTCGGCCTCTGCAGCTCTTATATTCCTTCCTTTTTTATTGAGTACTACGGCTACTTCCAGTTCAAAATCAAGCTTCTGAAAATGGTCTGGCATACATTCAATTTCGCCTATGCCTTGTATTGCATTGTGGTTGGTGAAGTAAAAAATAGGGTACTGGTCAAACTCGGGTATCATATCCACCTTGCGGTTTCGCCTTGCTGCAGCAACGTGCTGACGGAAAGCGTAGCCATCCCTGCAAGATGTAGGGTGCGGCACGGGAGCCAGCAGTTCGAAAAACAACTCTTCTGCAATTTCCATCTTCCCCGAAATAATATCCTCATTCACCTTTTTGGCGCGATCCATCAACTCATCGCCGCCCCATAAAAAGGCATCCATGTTATCGGGGAGTAGTTTATGGCACGAGTTTAAATTATAAATATGCCCGTTAACAAAAATGCCCAGGTGTTCGCGGTCTTCGGTTCTATAGGATACTAATTTCATAATTCGTTATTTGGTTAAAAAGGTTTGCAAAGCTACTTATTTTTGGTTGATTGGGTTAAGTGGTTGATAAGGTTGATTCAGGGAAATCACGTTTAGAATTTTATGGTGGCTTTTTCCATAGCGATGGGTTTGAAACCCTTCGCTATATGCGATTTCGCAATCAACCAATCAACCCATCCTTGCTTATTAAAAATTATTACCTAATTTTGTACAAGACCAATGAGCATACAAAAACATTTTCTATTCTCCCTCGGGCTCACTTCTATGAGTGATGCTTCTTCTTTCAGGGATGCTATGCTCAGCAAGATCGTTTTGGCACAATATTAAGGTTGTTGAAAGGTTGTAAAGTTGGAATGTTGTAAAGTTTGCCTGCATTAGGCCTTACGCTTTAAAACTATCTATCTTTATAACTGTTTTATAAAAGATTTCATGTCGTAAGCTACTGATTTTAAAACATTTCAACTTTACAACATTCCAACGTTTAAACAATTATAAACCATGCCCATTTATCATACACTGGGGAAAATTCCGCCGAAGCGGCATACGCAGTTCCGTAAACCCGACGGTACGTTATACGCCGAAGAGCTGGTATCAACCGAAGGTTTTTCGAGCCTGTATTCGCTGGTTTACCATGCTTATCCGCCAACTATTGTAAAAACACTGGGCGAGCCTTATTCGGTTGAGCCTAAGATTGCGCGCGAAAAACATCTAAAGCACACCAGCCTCATCGGTTTTAATATAGAACCCGCCGATGATTACCTGCAAAGCCGCAAACCGGTATTGGTGAACAGCGACCTGCATATTTCGCTGGCTGCCCCGCGCAAATCAATGACCGACTATTTTTATAAAAACAGCCAGGCTGACGAAGTGATCTTTGTGCATGTGGGTTCGGGTACGTTAAAAACCGGGTTCGGCAATATCAAATTTGAATATGGCGATTACCTTATTGTACCCCGCGGTACCATATACCAACTGGAATTTGATACTGCGGATAACCGCCTGTTCATTGTAGAAAGCTTCAGCCCCATACGCCCGCCTAAACGTTACCTTAACCAATATGGCCAGCTGATGGAGCATTCGCCCTATTGCGAACGGGATATTAAATTGCCTGCCAACCTGGAAACGCACGATGAGCAGGGTGACTTTAAAATACTGATCAAAAAACAAGGGTTGATCTATCCTTATATTTACGGCACGCACCCCTTTGATTTTGTTGGCTGGGACGGCTACCATTATCCCTGGGCATTTTCGATACATAACTTTGAGCCAATAACCGGCAGACTGCACCAGCCGCCACCGGTTCACCAGACTTTCGAGGGCAACAACTTTGTGATATGCTCGTTTGTACCACGCAAATTCGACTATCATCCCCTATCCATCCCAGCACCTTACAACCATAGCAATGTGGACAGCGACGAGGTGCTTTATTATGTGGATGGTGATTTTATGAGCCGCAAGAGCGTAGTTAAGGGACAGATAACCCTGCACCCGGGCGGCATTCCGCATGGACCGCACCCCGGCACTGTGGAAAAATCTATCGGCAAGGAATCAACAGACGAGCTGGCTGTAATGATAGACCCTTTCAGGCCATTGATGCTGACTGAAGATGCAATTAAAATAGAGGACGGGAATTATTATAAAAGCTGGGCGGGATAGAAGGTGAAAGCAGAAAGCTAAAAGGCAAAAGCTAAGAGAAGAGCAGAAGGCTTGATAGTGAAACCTGACAAACAATCCGCTTTAAATCAATAATTCAATAACTCAATAATTCAATAATTAAAATGGAAACGCTAACTATAGATAAACAAAAAAACACAACAGACTTTTTACCACTTAACGGTACCGATTATGTTGAATTTTACGTGGGTAATGCTAAGCAGGCGGCCCACTTTTATAAAACGGCTTTTGGTTTTCAGAGCCTGGCCTATGCAGGGCCTGAGACAGGGGTGCGCGACAGAGCATCGTACGTGTTAAAACAGGATAAGATCCGCCTGGTGCTAACCAGCCCCCTACATTCAGATCATCCGATAGCCGAGCATCTTAAAAAACATGGCGATGGCGTAAAGGTACTGGCGCTTTGGGTGGATGATGCCTACGATGCTTTTGAACAGACGACCAGCAGGGGCGCTACACCATACCAACAGCCGGAAACGCGGACGGACGAACATGGCGAAGTGCGTACCAGCGGCATACAACTGTACGGCGAAACGGTACACCTGTTTGTGGAGCGAAAAAACTATAACGGCTTATTTTTACCGGGTTACAAAGAATGGAAATCGGACTATAACCCAGCGCCAACCGGTTTGCTTTATGTTGACCATTGCGTGGGTAACGTGGGCTGGCACAAAATGAACGATTGGGTGAGTTTTTACGAAGAGGTAATGGGTTTTAAAAACATCCTGACCTTTGATGATAAAATGATCTCGACAGAATACTCGGCCCTGATGAGCAAGGTGATGAGCAATGGCAACGGCTATGTAAAGTTCCCGATCAATGAGCCGGCTGAGGGCAAAAAGAAATCGCAGATAGAAGAATACCTGGAATTTTACGAGGGTGAAGGCGTACAGCATCTTGCCCTTGCAACGGGAGATATTGTTGCAACTGTAACCGAGCTGCAAAAACGCGGCATTGAGTTTTTAAGCGTACCGACTACTTATTATGATGAACTCCTGGATCGCGTAGGCCATATTGATGAGGACCTGGAACCGTTAAAAAGGTTAGGGATATTGGTTGATCGTGACGATGAAGGCTATCTGTTGCAAATCTTTACCAAGCCACTTGAGGACCGGCCAACTGTGTTTTTTGAGATCATCCAGCGTAAAGGTGCGAAATCCTTCGGCGCAGGTAATTTCAAGGCCCTGTTTGAAGCCATTGAACATGAGCAGGATTTGAGAGGGAATTTGTAGGGATTGCGAAAGGCGGAATGCCGATTGCGGAATGATTTTTAAGCTGGGTTATGCCTGGCTTTTTTTACGCCCAAAAATTGGTTACTTTTCCTTCATGAATTCAGTTGAGGTTGTAGGATTACTAAAACAAATGGCAGATGTTACCCGTCTTGACGGGATGAAGCGTTATGGTATAGATACCTCCAAAGCGCTGGGAGTTTCGATGCCTCAGGTACGCAAACTGGCCAAAGAGCTCAAAAGGGATCACAGCCTGGCGCTTGAATTATGGCAAACCGGCATACACGAGTGCCTGATACTGGCTTCTTTGATTGATGACCCTAAACTGGTTACCCCAAAGCAAATGGATGATTGGGTGGCTGAATTTAATTCGTGGGATGTATGTGACCAGGTTTGCGGGAATCTTTTCGATCGTACAGGTTTTGCATTAGAAAAAGCATTGGAGTATACCTCATCCGAAAGAGAATATGTTAAACGGGCCGGTTTCGTATTGATGGCTGAATGTGCAGTGCATAATAAGAAGGCTGATAACGAGGCATTTATTCAATTCTTCCCCATCATGGAAAGAGAAGCCTGGGACGACAGGAACTTTGTAAAAAAAGCGGTCAACTGGGCATTACGACAAATTGGGAAAAGAAACGCCGCCCTGAACATACTGGCAATTGAAACCGCGAAGCGCATTGATCAACAAGAGAGCCGGTCTGCGAGGTGGATAGCCAAAAATGCTTTGCTTGAGCTTGAAAAACGCGCAATGGCTTAAATTAATCCCAAACATAAGCGTAAATTTAAACGACTAATCCGTTCGCCATGATAAAGAATATATTGTTAGCACTGCTGATTATTACGGGAGGCAATTGTTTCGCGCAAGAAAAAAAAGAAAGTCCAGCCGGGTATGATGCCCAATTAGCTCAAAAATTAGGGGCAGATAAATATGGAATGAAAACCTACGTTATGGCATTTTTAAAGCGGGGTCCAAACAGGTTGAAAGACTCGGTAGCCAGGGCGGAATTGCAGAAAGCGCATCTAAAAAACATAACGAAACTGGTAGATGAAGGTAAACTAATTATTGCAGGTCCATTTCTGGATGATCAGGATATACGGGGCATATTTATTTTTAATGTAAGCACCGTTGATGAAGCTAAAAAATTAACGGAAACTGATCCCGCCATAAAAGCCGGCACCCTAATAATGGAACTGCATCCATGGTATGGCTCGGCAGCATTGGTTGAAACGGTAGATATCCACAAAAAAATCCAGAAGAACAGTGTGAGTGATTAACTCGCAGCGATGTTACTAAATTATTAAACGATTTTATTTATTACAGCTCTGTAATAAGAATCTGAAGCATAGTTTATTATGGGAAATTAATTACCCATAATAGCGAAAAATTGAATTTCAAGTCCCGAAAATTCAATTTACACATAACTAATCTTTTCTTTTTTACGTATAATAATAGATTGTAAATGAAGTAACTAAGTATTACTTTTAGCCATTTGAAGTTACCGAAATAGATTGGTCTGTTATTTGTAATTTCAAAGAAACTTATTTTACAATGTAGATTGTAATTTTTATAAAAGGAAATAAAATACAATTTATAGTAAATAACCATCACAATTAAACCAATGCGAATCAGCTAGTAGTATGAGCTTTACTGAAGGGGATAATTTTTCTTTTGATGGCGAATTCCACGTAACCCAAATAGTTAATAATATAAATATTGGTATATGGGAATATAATATCAACACAAGGGAAGCCAAGTGGTCTTCTGGTTTTTATAGCCTGTTAGGTTATGAACCGGAGGAGATTGCTTGTACTTATGATTTCTTTTTCGAGCACCTTCTCTACTACGAAGACAAACCCCAGTTTTTAAAATCGATAACCAAGCATTTCCAGGATTCTCCCGAAACAGTACAGATAAGGCTTTTAACAAAAAAGGCGGGGTATCGCTGGTTCGATAGCACAGCTAAAAAATGGGGCGATAAAGCTGATGCCAGGCTTACCGGTTCGATCGTTGATATACATGACCACAAACTTTTAGAGCTACAGTCAACCCGAAACGATTTCCAGCTTAAGGAAACAATAAAGATCGCCAAAATGGGCGGTTGGGAAATTGATGTAAAGAGCCTGGCCATATTTTTAACCAGGGAAGCTTACGATATTTTTGAGCTGCACGATAAGGTTAAACTAACCATTGAAGAAGTTATAAGCTTCTTTGATCCGCAACATCGATCCCTGATGACTGCTGCTATTGATAACATTATAAAATACTCACAGCCATTTGACCTTGAGGTCTTGTTCAGAACTGCCAAAAACAACCTGTTATGGCTTCGGGCAAAAGGGGTGGCGGTTATAAATGAGTACGGACGATGTGTTACTGCACGGTGCATATTCCAAAATATCGATCATGTTAAAAGGAAGGAGCTGGAGGTACAAAGCGCTGTTAATTTATTGAGCGACCAAAATAAGCGCCTTCAAAACTTCGCCTATATTGTTTCGCACAATCTGCGCTCGCATACCGGCAATTTACAGTTCATGGTTAACCTGTTTGATCAAACTGAAATAAGTGAGGACCGGCTGGAAATATTTTCGCATATTAAATCGATAAGCGACAGCCTTAAAACCACCATTGAACACCTGAGCGAAATTGTTAAAATACAGGCCGAAATAGATATGGATAGAAAACGGCTGGATTTTGAATTAACACTTAAAAATGTGTTATCAGCCCTTGAAAATAATATAAAGGCTACTCAGGCAGTAATCGAATATGATTTCAGCAAATGCCCTGATGTAAATTATATACCCGCCTATCTTGAAAGTATTTTCCAAAACCTGCTTACCAATTCGTTAAAATATAAGCACCCCGAGCGTAAGCCGGTAATCAAATGCAGCACATCAAAAGAAGGCGGTCACACGTGGTTATTTTTTGAAGATAACGGCATAGGAATTGACCTTGAACGCCACGGCGAAATGGTATTTGGTATGTATAAAACGTTCCATCAAAACTCCGATGCGAAAGGCATAGGCCTTTTTATAACCCGTAACCAGGTTGAGGCGTTAGGAGGCACTATTTCTATTGAAAGTACCGTAAACGTTGGCACTAAATTCACCATTCGTCTGGTTTAACTTAGTGGACCGATAGTTTTTTATTATTTTTAAAGACACTTTCGGACTTTCCGACTTCCGGACTTTCCAACTCGTTCACTCAATATAGCTTTCCAGTATTTTAAAGCCGGTAGTTGTTTTCAATTCGATGGAATCAATTGTCTTAGGTAACAATATGCATTCGCCCATCTTTACGGGATATTGCTTATTATCACTTTCAATTATATACTCACCTTCAATACATACATGGATAACAAATGAATCCAGACCGGCATAATTCTTAGAAGTATTTTCTGTAAAATCCAATAAGTTAGTAGTAAAATAGGGGCATTTCACCAGCTTAACCGTTTCATTTTTTTCGGATTGATATTTGGTTTTATATTCGGGGTAAAACTTATAATCAATAGCAGCCAGAGCCTCTTCGGTATGCAATTCGCGTTTATTCCCTTTGTCATCAACGCGGTCAAAATCATAAATACGATAAGTAATATCCGACGTTTGTTGTATCTCAGCAATTAGCAGTCCCTTACCAATGGTATGTACCCTGCCTGCCGGTAAAAAGAACACATCGCCTGCATTTACCTGCTCGCGGTTCAGGATATCCATTAAGTGCCCGCTATTAAACCTATCAAGATAAATTTGCTCGTTAACCGGCTGGTTAAACCCGGTTATCAGCGTTGATCCCGGATCAGCTTCAATTACATACCACATTTCGGTTTTACCAAATGAATTGTGGCGCTTTTTTGCCAGTTCATCATTGGGATGTACCTGGATGGAGAGGTCGTCATTCGCGTCGATAAATTTTACCAGCAGCGGAAATATATTTCCAAAATGATCGTAAACCTTCTGCCCAACCAATTGATGCTGGAATTTTTCGAGTAGCTCAGCCAATGATTCACCTTCCAATTCACCATTGGCAACAACCGAAACGTCAGACTTCACCCCCGATATTTCCCACGTTTCGCCGCAATTAGGCAGGCTGCCAAAATCTTTGTGTAAATAAGTTTCGATCTTATGACCGCCCCATATCTTGTCTTTGTATATGGTTTTGAATTTTAAGGGGTATAGTGGTAGCATAGCGTTGATTAGATTGTTATTTATACAATTCAATGAAAAAACTATATAATAGTTTTTTCATTGAATTGTTTTTATTTTAAGAGTGACTGGAGTATTGTGTTGAGTTCTTTTTCTTCTATATCCTCTTTTTCCGATTTATCGTAGATTGTAGTAAGGGTTACTATTTCATCTAAAATTTTCACGTAAGTTATTACCCGGCCACCACCACTTTTACCTTTTCCTTTGCTGGCAATACTTATCCTGATCTTGTAGAATCCATTGCCGATTGATGTGCCTTGAGTTGGGTCTATTTCAAGAGAAGAAAGTAATTCTATAAATTCTGATTTCAGAGACGGATATTTCTTAATTAATCGTTTTAATTCCTTGGCGAATCGCTGCG
>JANYAB010000412.1 GCA_025355225.1 Bacteroidota bacterium | reverse complement strand
GCATTATGTTGCCATAACGGGTTGCCCTAAGTTCCCAGGTTCCTTTAATTGCCACGGCGGCGGGGTCAACAGTGTTTTTTTTACAGGCAACTAATAAAGAGCCTATCAAAAACAGGAGGAATAGTTTAGTTTTCATCGTCGTTACTAAAAAGCGTATAAACCCTATACGCATGACGCGTTTAAAACGCTACAAATAAATACCATTAAATCTGTATTTTATTTAATTTCCATTTCATAGCTTTACTAATCGTAGGCCTGGATATCTGTCTAAATCAAGTCACATGAAAAAGTTTTTCAAATTTACTTTCCCCGGGGCAATTATTTTCTGTTTGTGTAGTTGTGTTCCTTTAAAAGAAGTGGGCAATTTCACTGCCTGCAGCCAAAAAACTTTGCAAGACGTCACGCTGTCTTATGGGTCCTTTAGGTATTGCAAAGACTCCTGTTATTTTTATAATGAGAACTTTAAGAATTTAAAAGAGGTAAATTGTGATTGCAAGGCGGATTCTCTCAGGGACACCATCATTTTAAATGAGTTTGCCATACTTAGTTGTTATTATGCCGGGCTTACAAAGCTTTCAGGGGTATCCCTGATAAATTTTGGCCCCCTTGGCAAAAACGTTACAAAAGGCACGTACGGTAGAATGACCGTAACGGACCAGGAAGCCTCGGTCTTTAATAAGCTTACTATTTTGGCTACAAATTTGGTAACGTTAGAATATAAGAACAGGAAAATAAAGGAGATTGTATCTTCGAATGATGCCGATGTTCAAAATGCAATAGGCATGCTATACATCAAGATAGATAATCTGAACGGATTTATAGGCACTATGGAGATCCAATACCAAACGCTGTTTACCAACCTGATCCATGATGCGGCAAATCAAACCGAACGCATCTTATTGGCAAATGTGTATAAACAAAAAATCAAGGAGTTAGACAATTCAAGACTTTTCTATAATAATCTTGAACAGAGTATAAATAAAATCCTTCAGGGCGATAAGTTATTGATGCAAAATATCAATAATTTAAAGGCGGAGGGATTTAAGAAATCCATTTTATCAATTGCAGGTGACATAATTTATTTAAACAGTAAAAGCAATTAAAGCTTATGGGAACACTTGAAGATGCACAATTTGCCAACCAGCTCGGCCATCTGTACCAATCGGCCGCGCAACAAATCGGGGATTATTTGACAAATAATATTGATCAGCTTACAAAAGAGGAGATCGATACAGTTAACAGTTACCAAACCACGATTATCAACTACGCCAATACTTTTTATTCTTTATCTGATAATATAGCATTTACCGGATCGGACGTGTATTTTAATCAAATTAACGATGCTACCGGCCAAATTAAAGATGCGCTTAACCATTTAGATAACGTTAATAAAATCATAAATATCTCGGCAGGGATCATAACGCTGGCTGCGGCTGTGATGACCGGCAACGGCCCATTAATTGTAACTTCAATAGCTACGATAGTCAGTATTACTAAATCGTTGGGAAGCACCTCAAATTAGCACTTGTTTGGAAATTACGATATCCGGAGTGAATAACTGCAATTAATAGAATTGGCCTTTCCTTAATTCTTTTCCAGGCTCGACTCAATAGCTTCTAAAGGCATGTCGGGATCATATTCAAGTATTCCTAACATGGAGTACTTACCTGCAGGTACGGTAGCGGGAATCTCTAGTTTTACACGTCTAACTCCATCAGGAAAAACAGGAAAGCCTTGCTCTTCTAATTTTATCTCATTACCATTTGCTAAATTAGTTAATACCAGCCTTACCTTACAATCAAGCATCGTCATGCCTGAATTGACCATAGTGAAAGTATAAAAGTTTTTATTCCCCTTATCTTGAACCAATGATATTGCTTTAGCCTCTTTTTTAATTACGGTGGGAGGGGTTTGATAAACGTGGACACCTATGCGGTATATTTCTTTTATGGTAGCTTTTATTCTGCCTGCCTTGTTTTCATCGCCGGTTTGCTCTAATACATTCTGTATAAAGATCATTGCCCACTTCATCTCTTTTGTTGCGTCAGCATCTGCCGGCGCATTTAAAGTAACCCTTACATCGCGAGATTTTTGCGGTTCAACTTCTATTACCGGGTTATCAAATGATACCCAGGCGGCGCATGAGCGTTTTGTACTGTTAGGGGGAAAATACCTGTGTTCGCCGGTGGTATCCCTTAGCCAATCTCCCAATGATAACTGGTAGGCTTGTTT
>JANYAB010000403.1 GCA_025355225.1 Bacteroidota bacterium | reverse complement strand
TTACAACCCGGCTACCGAAACTGCCGTTATTAACCCGATTTCGAATTCGGTACAAATAACCCAGCTTACCTCAAATCTCCTGACTTTACATTTTGAAATTGTTGTTAATTATCATTTCAGTACAGGCGTTACTACAAATTATAAAACGGTGTCTGATCTATATTACGACAGGTAATTGATCTAAATTAAACTTACGAAGTTTAACTCGGAATTGTTTGTTTTCAATGGCCTCGTTGAGGGCTCCGCCGTTTTAAAACTTCGTAAGTTTTTCCGCTGCGTAATTAACCTCACAAAACAACTTCCTTTTCAGATGATGCCAGTTGCAGCCCCGTGTGGTTAATATCAAGTTTAAACACGATGTTTACAGGCTCGCCTGCCTGTTTTGTATCAGCACGCTCATTCCAACCCAAACTTTTCAGCGCGAATATTGCACCGGATGTGTACTGTGTATGCAGTTTTTTTTCATAGAGCGCTTCGATACGTAAACCGGCGCGTTTAAGCTGATCTGCAAATTTGCCATTCAACTCATAATCCTCAAATGCCTGCTTGCTGTTAAAGCCGAGATAGAGCGACAGCCCGGCAATGGTAGGAGGTTCCGGTTCGCGCAGCCATGTTTTTTGGCTGGTGGTTTTGACTTTGCCATCGGCACCCTTCGTTTTTTTACGCTGGATAAGTGATTCGCCTTCGATATAAGCAAAATATTTGTCTATCAGTGCTTCCAGCTGATTGGCCGTAGCAAACAAGTTTTTCTTTCTTCTCATTTATGATTTGAATGCCGATTGGCATATTGGAATAATCAAAGATACTAATTTTTTTAGTTATTTGCAAGTTTATTTTGAAAAAGATTTAGAGGTTGTCTCAAAAGAATTAAATAAGAAAACGAACAGAATAATATTGCTGCTCTGTGAACTTGGTGCCTTTCTTCGTGGCCTTTGTGGTAAAATTAACCACAGAGTTGCACAGAGGTTTTCACAGTGAAGCACAGAGAAGCATAAGTCAACGAATCTATCCAGGAACCTTATAAAGAATATGGGGCTATTTTTATGTGGTTTGTCATCATTAAATAATTTTATTTCTTATTTGGAACGATTGTTCCAAATACACATTACATTTGCGGAACGATTGTTCCAAATATAAAAAATTAACGAAGAAATAAAATGAAAAAGTTAGAAAACAAAGTAGCAGTAGTAACAGGCGCATCAAAAGGTATTGGTGCCGGAATAGCAAAAAGTTTAGCAGCAGAGGGTGCCTCGGTTGTAGTAAATTATTCTTCTTCAAAAGATGGAGCTGATAAAGTAGTGGCGGGGATTATAAGAGATGGGGGCACAGCCATTGCAATACAGGGCGATGTATCAAAGTTGGCTGACGTGAAACGGCTTTTTGAAGAAACAAAAAAAGCCTATGGGAGTCTTGATATCCTGGTGAATAACGCAGGTGTTTACAAATTTGGCGCCTTAGAACAAATTACAGAAGACGATTTTCACCACCAGTTCAACACCAACGTGCTCGGGTTGCTGCTGGCTACCCAGGGAGCTGTGGGCAACTTTGGTGAAGATGGCGGAAGCGTGATCAATATTGGTTCGGTAGTAAGCAGCATAACACCTGCCGGGAGTGCGATATACACAGCGACAAAAGGGGCGGTAGATTCTATTACACAGGTACTGTCTAAGGAACTGGGATCGAAAAAGATCCGGGTGAATTCGATCAATCCCGGAATGGTTGAAACTGAAGGTACCCATACAGCCGGTTTCATTGGCAGTGATTTCCAGGCAGAAACTGAACGGACCGCACCACTTGGCCGTATCGGTCAGCCGGAAGATATTGCGCCTATCGCTGTATTTTTAGCATCGGACGCATCGGGATGGTTAACCGGAGAAACACTGCTGGCCGGCGGTGGCGTAAGATAATTCATCTTAAATGGGCGTGGGTTCGATATAAGAATTGGATACTATTATTCTATGCCCTGTGGGGGCTACCTGTTTGTAGCACAAATTTATACGTATTGTCGTGCCCCGTTAGGGGCTACCCAAATTCGGAAAGGGTAACCCCTAACGGGGCAAAACATAGCATTGTGAATTAATTCTACAAACGGGTAACCCCGCTGGGGTAAAGATTTTTCTTATATCGAACTCACATTAAATTAAAGGCCGGCCCCTCCTGGTCATTTGAACAGGGGGAGCAGGCCGGGTTAAATTCATAAATTAAATGAATAGCTTTGCTTGTAAAAAAGCAAAGCTATTTTAGCATGGCAAGAACTAAGGATTTTGATGAAGATGAAGTACTGGCAAAAGCGGTACGCATTTTTTGGGATAAAGGCTATAATGGTACTTCTATGCAGGACCTTGTGGATGGATTGGGTATCAGCAGGTCTAGCTTGTACGATACCTATGGTGATAAACGCGCCTTATTTATAAGGGCTTTAGAAAGTTACAAAACATCGGGATCAGGTAAAATATGCAATATCGTTAGCAATTCTCTTTCGGCAAAAGAAGCAGTAAGACAATTGTTTGATTTGACAACCCGTGAACTTTTAAGTGACCAGCAGCATAAAGGCTGTTTTTTGGTGAATACCGAGATAGAGCTTGCACCACATGACAAGGAAGTAAGCAATATGATTTGCCAAAGCGACCAGCAATTGGAGGATGCCTTTTGCCAGGCCATTGAAAAAGGTCAGGAAAGCGGCGAGATTTCTATCCATAAGGACGCGAGGGCGCTCGCCCGTTTCATTTTTAATACCGTAAAGGGTATCCGCGTATCAGCAAAATCAACTTCAGACAAAGCTTATTTTAACGACATTGTTCAACTGACAATGTCTGTGCTGGATTGATCAAAAAATCTTTTGAAAGATTATTTGTAGAGACGCAATGCATTGCGTCTCTACAATATTTTTCTAATGGAAAATATTTGATAATTTAAATTTTCCATTACATTTGCAGGAAAATATAAATAAAAAAATATTTTCCACGTGAAAGATAAAATTACAGAAGTGGCACTCGAGCGTTTCATGCAGAATGGCATACGCAACATGACCATTAAGAAATTGGTTGAGCCATTGGGCATATCGACCAAAACAGTTTATAAGTATTTCAGCAGCAAAGAAGAATTACTTGAGGAATGCCTGAGCGTGTTATATGCCGGATATTATAATGAATTTAATGCCATACTGACCAGGAAGGATAACCCTGTAACCACCTTGCTTGTTCTTTTCCGGGGTACGCTCGGAAAAGATTTTGGTGTAAACCATGCGTTTTTCCACGACCTGAATCATTATTATCCTGAACTGCAAAATGCAGCCATAAGCAGGATCAGTAAAAATCTCGGCCACGTGATGCTCCCCGTCATAAAGAATGGTATTAAAGAAGGTTATTTTAGTAAATATATCATACCCGAAATTGCGCTAAAAGGTATATCGGTACTGTATACATCCATTACACGTTCCAAAGAATATGACGAATATAAACGCAGCCCTTATGAGTTGTTTAAAAACCTGGTTGAAGTTTATATAAGGGGAATGTGCACTGAAAAAGGCATTAAGGAAATTGAAAGCAATCCATATCATAACAATTAAATCCATGAAAAAGATCATTTTTTTATTGCTCATTATTTTTTGCCGGTTTGTAGTAAATGCGCAGCAAGTAAATACGTTAAAGCTGATGCCTGCGCCAAAAGAGGTTGTTCAGAATGCAGGGAAGTTTCGCATTAACAATAAGCTCGTAATATCGGTTCAAAGTAATGCTACAGATACAATTTTGTATAAAGCCGTAAATCGCACCTACCAGGCATTGAACCGTAAAACAGGGTTGGCGTTTGGTCAGCAGTATATTACGCCTTTAGTTACATCAGGTTCTGCATCGCTATTGCTGGTTGTAAAAGCAGCAGCAAACGCTGGTATTGGCGTGGATGAAAGCTACGGTATTACGGTGAGTGAAAAGCAAATTGTGCTGAATGCGCCAAACACCATTGGTGCTTTACGCGGCTTGCAAACCTTAATGCAATTGGTGGATAAAGACGATAATGGCTATTTTTCCCCATTTGTTAATATCAATGATTCGCCGCGCTTTAAATGGCGCGGGCTGATGATCGATGCTGCCAGGCATTTCATTTCGTTTGAGGAAATGAAGAAGAATATAGATGCCATGGAGGCCGTGAAAATGAATGTGCTGCACTGGCATTTAAGTGATGATGAAGGTTTCAGGGTGGAATCAAAGCTGTTCCCGAAATTACAGGCCGACGGCTCCAACGGCGATTACTATACCCAGGCACAGTTGAAAGAATTGGTTGCTTATGCTAAGGACAGGGGCATTATTGTTGTCCCTGAATTTGATATGCCGGGGCATGCACAAAGCTGGTTTGCAGGTTATCCTGAACTGGCCAGTCAGCCTGGGCCATATCGTCCGGGTCCGCGTCCCCAATGGCAAAAGGAACACCCTGATCCGAACATTCCTAAAAGTACGTCGATAGCCGACATGATCGCCAACATGGAGGCGCCGACCTTCGACCCGACGAATGAAAAGGTTTATTCCTTTTTGGACAAATTTATTGGCGAAATGACTACTATTTTCCCTGCAGGGTATATGCATATCGGCGCAGACGAAAATAATGGCCTGGCCTGGAAACTGAACCCGGCTATTGCCGCTTATATGAAACAGCATAACCTGCAAAGTACAGACGACCTGCAAAAATATTTTGTGCAAAGGATGTACGGCATCATGAAAAAACATCACCGGAAGCTTATCGGATGGGAGGAGATCTACAATGACAAATTACCTGCGGATGCCATTGTGCATAAATGGATACCTGCGGATAACGGAATGATCAAATCGTTTGGTAAAGCTAGTGACCTTGCTGTGCATAACCCGGTTTTGATATCCGATGGCTTTTACCTGGATGTATTTATGCCGGCTTATGTATATTATAATAACCCCGCATTCGCTGACGCCAACAGCCCTAATATTTTAGGCGGAGAAGGTGCACAGTGGACAGAGCTTGCCGACAATAATAATATTGACGGACGTATTTGGCCGCGTGCCGGGGCAATTGCTGAGCGGTTATGGTCGCCGGCTTCAGTAAATGATGTAGACGACATGTACCGCAGGCTGTTTTTGCTAAGCAATCAGCTGGACGAACTGGGCTTGCCGCATATCAGCAACTATGAGCGATCATTGCGGCGCCTTACCAATGGTGAGCCTATCGCGCATCTGCAAATATTAACCGATGTATTGACACCGGTTAAGGGGTACCGCAAATTGATGGCGGCTATGTTTAAACCGCCACAGGCGACCTATCAGACCGCTGCGTTGACCAGTGTGTCGGATATTGTATTTGTTGATTCGGAAACAAAAAGAAAATTCAGGCACTTAGTGAAATTATATCTCGAATCACATGATAAGGCTGTTGAGGCGCAGATCAAAACTTACCTAATAACCTGGCAGCAAAACGATGCAGCTTTGAAACCACTGTTTGCAGGTAACAAACGGTTAATGGAAATTGAAGATCATCCAAAAAATCTTTCTGCTGCTGCCGCTATCGGTTTGGATGCACTGGACAGGATAGACAAAGGGACTGCCAATGATGCCGCCTGGGTGCAACAACAGTCTGGTGCATTGGATGCGCTTGGAAAAGCACATAACGAAACGGAGATCGCTGTAATCCCCGAAATCGGGGCACTGGTGACAGGGCATTTGGTTGCTGAACCCGTTACCTATTCAGCATTTTAAAAGTTCAGGCTTCACCTCTGGCAAAACCAACGGTATCCCTGTATAACTGTGGGGATACTTCAGCATTATTTTTAAAGAAACGACTGAAATAGAATTCGTCATTAAAACCCAATTCGTAAGCAATTGATTTTACCGGTTTCGAGGTAAGGTATAGTTCGCGCTTGGCCTCAATAACAATGCGTTCGGCGATCATGTTGGTCAATGTTTTATTAAAATGATTGCGGGTGATCTTCGCCAGTGCCTTTGCCGAGATATTTAATAGATCAGCATATTCGGCAGGGGAGTGTTTGGTTTTGAAATTTTCCTCAATAGCATCTTTAAGGTTTTGTAATACGAAGGGTTCTTTTGTTATGATCATATCATTCTCGATATCCGGATTTTGATTTATCCTTAGGCGCGACGCGGTGATCAGGAATATTTTGAGATATGAAATCAGAAGCTCATATTGTGCCAATTCATTGTTCTGCATCTCCGCCTGCATTTGCTCAATTATTCTATAAAATGAGGCAATATCCTTTTCGGTAAGTGTGATAAGGGGCGGCTGGTAAATGTTATTGAATAAAACGCCATTGCAGGCCACTTCCTTATGATGCTGATGAATGCAGAAGAAATCAGGATGGAAATTCAGTATTATGCCGTTCAAATTGTCTTTGCTGCTAATCATAAAAGGCTGGTAGGGCGCAAAGCACATCAGGGTTGCACCGTTCAGCTCATAAGTCGAAAAATCAGCTTTCAATTTTCCGCTTCCTGCTGAAACGAGTATAATGCTGTAGTAATTATTCCGCTGAACATGATCGAAATGACTATCATCCTCAAAAGAAAATATCTTGAATGCGAGGTTGCCATTTTTTGGATCGACCAGGGTGAGCGGTTTTTGTGTTTGCATAGTTTACTTTAATTTACGATCTGCCTCATCAATTGGCAAATCGTTTATACTGGCGAAGCGTTTTTGCATGTAGCCATCCGGGTCAAACTCCCACAACTCGTTGCCATAGCTTCGGTACCATTGCACGGCTTCATCGTGCCATTCATACTCGAACCGCACTGCCATCCGGTTTTCGCGAAAGCCCCAAAGTTCCTTTTTTAATTTATAGTCCAGCTCTTTTGCCCACTTGCGTTTTAAGAAGGCCACCACTTCTTCGCGGCCGTTTATAAACTCCGTGCGATTGCGCCACTCGGTATCAATGGTGTACGCTAAAGCAATCCGCTCCGGGTCGCGCGTGTTCCAGGCGTCTTCGGCTGCCTGCACTTTTTGCAGAGCGGTTTCCATATCGAACGGTGGTATTGGGAATTTTTTATCCATTGGTATCGGTCTTTAGCAATAATCTGCAAATCCAACAAAGATATATAAGCGTTTTGTTTTGTTGGGTTTGCTTCATGTCAAATTAAACGGGCTTATAGCGTTGGTGCTAAAGGGAAATCTACTGGAATCCCAGTCAGGTTATGCAGGTAATTCATGATCACTTTATCACCGATAATTATAATGGCATCAACCAGGTTACCTTGGTTATAGCCTGCTGCAAAAAAGTTGTCAACCAATGCTGCGTCAGCGCGGCCTTTGTTTTCAGTAATACTTTTGACCAGCTTTACCAGTGCATCCAGTTTGGCGTCAAAAGGCGCGCTTCCTTTGCGGATATCAATTACCTGTTCATCAGTAAAACCGTTCATTTTGCCTAAAACAGTATGGGCGCTTTGGCAGTAAATGCAGCCGTTTACCTGGCTCACTATTAAGTTGATCGCTTCTCTTTCTTTTCCGCGAAGCGAACTCTTGCCGCTTTGCAGGGCTACATAATTGCCCAGGCCGTTTTCTGAATAAGCCATGGTGGCGTAAAGGTTGGGGACCATACCAAGCGCTTTTTTAAGATTATCAAAGATGGCCTGATTGTTTGGGGATACTTGTTCCCGGGTTGGTACTGCAAATGTTTTCATCTTTTTATTTTTTGTGTGAATTAACAGCACAAAGGTGTGGCGTTTAACGGCGCGGAGGAATGGAGGATCGGAGCAAGGGCATGGACATTTTTCCTTTAAAGTATAAGTAAGTTGATTTTTTTTAATTGATATAAAACTTTATTATTGCACCCGTTGGCATCCAAAAATTGAGTTGTTAATGCCCCTGATTTATATTGATGAAGCATATTTTCGCCGTAAGCTTACTAATAATTTTTGCTTCATTTTTTACAGGCAGGCTATATGCCCAGGATAAAAAACTGATCCCGCTAACAAGGTACAGGTTAAAGGATACAACTACAGAAGCAAAGCAGGATACTAACCGGCAAAAGGACCTGAGTGATATTTTAGCATCCATTTTCAGGAAAAATTACAAACCATCTAAAAATAACGATACCATCGGCCACAAACCTATTGTGTCTTTTGTGCCGGCTATTGGCTATTCACTTCAAACTGAGACGGCAGCCACTCTTACGGGCAATATTGTTTTCAGGTCATCATCCAATTCAAAAGTATCGTCCATAACAACCAGTATGGGGTACACGCAAAAAAGGCAATTTACTTTACCAATAGTATCAACCATCTGGTCGAAAGACAATGAGTACGTATTTATTGGCGATGCACGGCTCTATGTATATCCTCAAAGCACCTATGGTTTGGGCAGTAACTCGGATATTGAGGACAAGCAGCACATGCGGTATAATTTATTCCGCTTTTCAGAAGTGGTGATGAAGAATATCGGGGGTGATTTTTTTTTAGGCGCGGGGTATAAGCTCCAGCAGCATTGGAATATTACCTACAAAATGCCCGAAGATGACAGGGTATCTGATTATGTGACTTACGGACCTACAGCCAGTTCTACATCATCGGGCTTTAGCCTGAACGCGCTGTTTGACAGCAGGGATAACCCGGTTAATGCATCCAAAGGCTTTTATGCAGCGGTGCAATTTTATACCTACAATAAAATTTTTGGTAGCAACAACAACTGGCAATCCTTAATAATTGATGTGCGAAAATATTATAAGCTGCCCGCCAGTTCTGATAATGTGATCGCTTTCTGGTCGTATGATTGGCTGACGTTATCAGGTCGGCCGCCGTATCTCGATCTTCCAAGCACCTCGTGGGATACCTATTCCACTACAGGAAGGGGTTATATACAAAGTCGTTTTAGGGGTACACAAATGATTTACCTGGAAACAGAATATCGCTTTAAGATAACCAGGAACGGTGCCCTGGGCGGCGTGGTATTTTTAAACGGGGAATCATTTTCGGCAGCTCCGGGCACCAGGCTGGAGTCGGTGCAGCCGGGTTATGGGCCTGGTGTGCGTATCAAATTGAGCAAAGTATCCAAAACCAACTTGGACATTGATTATGGCTTTGGCAACCAGGGCTCAAAAGGACTGTTCCTGACTATTGGCGAGGTGTTTTAAGCCGCAGTTTTTCCCCTAATAAAACAGCATAACCTTGCATTGTAACAATCTTAGTGATAATGTACCAGTCACTCAAATATTTACGTTTATATACAGCGAAATACAGTTTCATAAAGCTGATTTAAACTATTTATAGTTTACACAGTCTAACGTTCGATCCCTAAAAAATATATCAATCAGCCAAACTCCTATATGATGCGCATTTTCGCGAATATCACGTTGCTGATTTTTTTCGGCCTTTTATCCGCCACGCTTTCCGCACAACAACACAAACCCAACCCACTGGTTAAAGACTCAGTTTCAGGCAAACCGGATACCATTAAAAATGATAAGAAGAAGCAAGAGGATGTGATTGATCTGATGCATATTTTGTTTCATGAAACACCATCCGTAAAAAGCGATTCGATAGGTTTAAAACCTGTAATTTCAATAGCCCCGGCTTTGGGTTACACATTGCAATCGCGTTTAGCTATTTTACTTTCAGGGAACATGGCTTTCCGCACTGGTCCCGAATCCAGGATATCCATCATAAGCGGCAGTACTGCTTATACCCAAAACAAACAGTTCACTATTCCCATACAGTCAAGTATTTGGAACAAAAGCAACACCTATAATTTTGTTGGCGAGATACGGTATTACGAATATCCGCAAAGTACGTTTGGTTTGGGCAGCAATGCGTACATCGGTAATGAGGACCCGATGGACTATGATTACGCCCGTTTTTCTGAAACTGTATTAAGGCATATTTCGGGGAATTTTTATGCCGGGGCTGGTTATATCATTGATTATCATTGGGACATTTCCCACAAGGGCACCGTAAATAGTGCGATTTCTGATTACTCAACCTATGGCGCTGTGCCAAGAACGACTTCATCCGGCCTAACGCTTAACGGGCTGTACGACAGCCGCGATTTTTCAATTAATCCCGAAGATGGTTTTTATGCATCGTATCAGTTTCGTCAAAATCTGAAATCGCTGGGAAGCACCTCCACCTGGAACTCGCTTATTTTAGATATGCGCAAGTATTTCCGGTTTCCGGCAAGTTCAAATAATGTGCTTGCAATATGGTCGTACGATTGGCTGACGATCAGCGGAAAACCGCCCTACCTGGATCTGCCGTCAACTTTGTGGGATACCTACACCAATGCTGGCCGGGGTTATATACAGGGGCGTTTCCGCGGAGCGCAAATGGTGTATGCCGAAACTGAATATCGTTACCGGATCACAGCGAATGGTTTGTTGGGTGGCGTAGTTTTTGTAAATGCCGAATCTTTTTCAGCCGCGCAGGGTACGCGTTTACAGGCCATTCAGCCAGGTTTCGGTCCAGGTTTACGCGTAAAGCTGAATAAAATCTCAAAAACCAATATAGCTATCGACTATGGTATTGGCCGCGAAGGGTCAAAAGGATTTTTTATCAATATCGGCGAGTTGTTTTAATTCAGTCCTTGCTATCTACCCCTCTTACTGTCCGACTCCTTTCTGCTTCAACCTATTGACTGTAAAATAATGTTGATAAGTTAATTTCAAATTGCTCTATAATTAACAACAATTACTGTCATACTAACGTAAAAAAGTAAAAGTTATAAGGCTCATTCCGATTAATATTTTGGTTTTAATTTGATAAAAAAGGCTTTAAAAACTGCTAAGTCATCTTTTATTTTAAATGTTATCAAACAAAATCCACAAAAATAATTAATCAGCTAAACCTTGTTATGGTACGTCGCGGGAGAATAATAATATTGCTGATTTTAAGTGGGTTTTTATCCCTGCCTTGTTTTGCAAACGTAAGCACCGATACCGGTGCACACAAATTAACTGTTATCAGAAAAGATACCAGCGTCCAGGTGGATCTGATGGATGTATTGCATTTACTGCTACGGACAGGATATTCATCCTATGCTAAAAATGATTCAGTGGGTTTAAAGCCAGTAGTTTCTGCCATGCCGGGAGTTGGCTATGCGTTACAATCGCGCATGGCAGTTGTAATTTCGGGTAACGTAGCATTTCGCACAGATGCCCAATCCAGGGTCTCCCTCATAAATTTCAGCACATCCTATACACAAAACGGACAGTTTACTTTACCGGTGCAATGGAACATATGGAATAAAAACAATGCCTATGATTTTATTGGCGAAATGCGGTTTTACAGCTATCCGCAAAGCTCATTTGGTCTTGGCAGCCATTCCAATATCGAAAATCAGAACCCGATGGATTACAACTATCTCCGGTTTTCTGAAACGGTAATGCGTCGCGTGGCGGGGTACTTTTATGTGGGTGCCGGTTATATAATGGATAATCATTGGGGTATTTCTCACAGCGGGCCAACAAACAGTGCGGTTTCTGATTTCTCAAGCTATGGCGCTGCTACACACACCGTATCGTCGGGATTTTCACTCAACGGATTTTTTGACAGCCGCGATTGCGCCGTCAATCCTACCAAAGGCTTTTATGCAATGTACCAATACCGTCAAAACCTGATGGCGCTGGGCAGTACCTCTGCCTGGAACTCACTGATCATTGATGTGCGCAAATATCTCCGGTTTCCGGAAAATTCAAAAAACGTGCTTGCTTTTTGGTCGTACAATTGGCTTACGCTTAGCGGAAAGCCACCCTACCTCGATCTGCCCGCCACCCTGTGGGATGCCAGCACAAATACGGGCAGGGGATATATACAAGGCAGGTTCCGCGGTGCCCAAATGGTGTATGCCGAAACAGAATACCGTTTCAGGATAACGGCCAATGGTTTGTTGGGTGGTGTGTTGTTTGCCAATGCACAGTCGTTTTCCGGGGCGCCGGGCACCCGTTTGCAGGCTGTACAGCCTGGTTTTGGGCCCGGGTTACGCGTCAAGTTGAATAAGGTCTCGAAAACTAATATCGCTGTTGATTACGGTATTGGCCGCGAAGGCTCAAAGGGGCTTTTTGTAAATATCGGCGAGTTGTTTTAACGGCGATTTTCCTTTTTTACGATTTGCTCAATCCCGAAAATAATTTCAAAGTTAAATTTTGTTAAAATTAAATTTTAAGCAACTAATTATGTTGTTTAAGCGTATTTATTGCATAGATTTATAGTAACTTTTTGCCTTTTGCGTATGTTAAGGTTTTCTACTTGGTTAGTTGGTTTTATTTTACTGCTTTCGGCCTTCTTGTCTTCATGCCAGAAGGATGAAAGCGTTAAGGATCCTAATGCCGCAAATACCCAACTACAGGTCGACAGTGCAAAAAAACTAAATTCTGTATCCACTCCCGGCAATTTTCTGGCCAGCAAGGGGACTCTCAAAATTAAAGTTCGGGATTCAATCTATACTTTTGATGCCGCCCAGGATTCTATCGCTTTCGTTAATATTAATATAGATGGCAAACAGTACTTTGGCCTTACAGCTATCAATAAAGCCCATACAGTAAGTTTTGGCATCAGTTCGGTAGGCGCACCAATTGCCGAAATGGCCACCAATGTAGCCGGCTGCCAGTTTTTACTGAGTACGGGGGGAAAATCAAATTTGGAATATACCCTAACACGCAATGCCCAACCGCAGGATTATGGCACCATCGCCATAGATAAATATAACCAGGATTCGATATTGGCCAAAGGGGGCTTTCATACTTACCTGGCCAGGGATACCAAGCCAAATTCCTCTTTTATTATTGCCGACGGGACTTTTGAGTTGAAGTTAAAGTAGGGACTTCCGCACTTTTGTCTGAACTTTAATCTACTGCTGATTTTATAGGCATTGGAAATTTAGTCAGGATAACGAGGGCGTTATTTACCTTCGAAAATAAAACGAGGGCGAAAAATCGTTATATTCGCCCTCGTCTTAATAACGAGGGCGTGCTTTGCCCTCGTTTAAAACTAATTGAAAATGGCCTATCATCCTGAAAAACCTTTTAATGACCTACCGCCTTTACCACCAAAGGCTGAAATTGAAACGGTAGCTATACTCAAAAAAACAATATCAGCCAGCAGGGCATTATCGGAGCTCAAAGGAGCAATTACCAATTTGCCTAATCCGACATTATTTATCGATACTGTAAAATTACAGGAAGCGCAGGCAAGTTCGGCCATTGAAAATATTATAACTACACAGGACGAATTATTTAAAGCATCTATTGCTGATAAAAAAATTGAAAATGCTGCTACAAAAGAAGTATTACATTACAAAGACGCCTTGTGGTATGGGTTTGAGCAACTGAATAAACGCCCCGTATTAACTACCAACCTATTTATTGCTATCATGCAGATAATTAAAGAGAACCAGTCCGGTATCAGAAATACCCCCGGAACAAAACTTACTAATCCTGCAACGGGCAAGATAATTTACACTCCGCCTGAGGGTGAAGAAATAATAAGAGAAAAGCTAAAAGAATTGGAGGATTTTATACATGCGGAGGATAGCATCGATCCCCTTATTAAATTAGCATTGATCCATTACCAGTTTGAAGCTATACATCCTTTTGCGGATGGAAATGGCAGAACCGGGCGGATAATAATATTGTTATACCTGAAATTGACGGGTTTAATGGACTGGCCTGCTCTGTACATGAGTAATTATATAATAAACCATAAAAATGATTATTACACAAACCTCCGAATGGTAACAGAAAAGGGTAGCTGGCAAAATTGGATATTATATATGCTGGACATGGTGGAAAACACGGCAATAAAAGGCCGACAACAAATTGCACAAATCGAAATGCTGATGGGAAAAATGGGTGTAATAATGCAACAGAAATTGCCTAAAATATATTCAAAGGACTTGATGGAAGTAATATTTAAATTGCCTTACAGTAACTGGTTCTGGTAATTCACCATTTAAATAGGCTTGATATATATGAGGGTGT
>JANYAB010000383.1 GCA_025355225.1 Bacteroidota bacterium | reverse complement strand
TTTATAACGGACCATGCCTATTACTACAACGACAAAAGATAATGCTAAAACTAATTTTGCTAACATTTAATTTATTGTAATTACAAACTACTGCAATCCGGGGGACATGGCGGCAATTTATCATAAATATCTCCATTAGTTACATAAGGTGTTAATGCACCAGGTGCGGTATTAGGTTTCGTGCCGGTAACTGTAAGAGTATGAACACGATCAGGTTTACCGGTGAAGTCAGGATGTTTTGCAAAGTGCACATGCATGCCAACATTATCTTTATCCGATAAAATAGCTTCCAAACATTCCCTGTCGATGAAAAAACCATTAAGGTGTAGCCCTTCGGGTGTTTTCCAGCCATGTTCCGCAGATGCTTTGTTTTGATCTCTAAATTCCTGGATAAGGCTCTTAGCCAATGCAGGGTCAATTTTTTCAGCCATGATTAATTGTGTTAGGGGTTAAGATAATAATTTTCCAATTATACAACCTCTAAACCGAAATAAATACCGTGTTTTCACGGTATTTAATGGGTTAAAACCACGTTTTTTTGTTGAAGTAAGTTTTTCAAAGTATAACGTCTGCAGTTACCTAACTTAATAACTTTCGACTCAAGACTCAGAACTTAAGACTTGAAAAATCATCCATCTAACAGGAATACAAACAGCTCCTTTGGGCCGTGCGCGCCTAAGACAAGCGTTTTCTCAATATCAGCCGTACGGCTAGGGCCGGTTACGGTGGTGATCATTGATGGCAGTTGGTTGCCATATTTAGTCTTCAACAGCTTGAAGCCGTCTTTCAAATCCAATACCAATTGTGAGGTATAAGCTAAAACAATATGAACCGGAGGGTAAATACTAAGACGTCGCCCCGCCATGCCGGCGTTAGATAGCAGAATGCTTCCGTTGCGGGCAATCAGTGCCTCGCATAAGGTAAAGCCAACTTCCGCCTGGTCAAAATCTTTATCGGTTTCGAAATACGGAAAATCATACCGGGTAAATATATCCTGCAGGGCAGGTTCCCAGCAATATATTTTATGCCACTTATGCTGCTCAGCAAGGTTCAGTAAAATTTCGATGAATTGCAGTTCGTCCTCACAAAAAACAAATTGACCGGATACGGCTGTAAACTCTTCTGCAAAAAGTACTTCCAGCATCTCATCATTTGGGGGATAATGAGGCATGTCTTCCAGGTTGGGATAGGGGTTGTCCCTCTTCTCCAGCAAAGCCTTACGGATCTTTTTAAGTAATTTTTCCTTTGATGTGGTAATGTCCCTCATTATTAATATAGCAAAAAGCCTAAAGCTAAAGGCAGAAAGCAGAAAGCCCAAAGCTAAAAAGATATTTCGCTTTTTTTACTTTGGACTTTCTGCGTTAAGCTTTCTGCTCAGATTCTTATTTATTTTTTAGCGGTAGCTTCTTTCTCTTCCGGATTTCTTTTAAATGTTCCGGAATGATCAACAACCCCTTCGGGTATAAGATTTTGAGCCGCGGGATCCTGGTTTGATTCAGGAGTGCCATTTACAAACTCGTCATAGGTAGTACGATGTTCGAACGGACGTTTGCCCAGGATCTCTTCCAGGTCAGACTGAAACAGGATTTCTTTTTCTAAAAGCTTATCCGCCAACTTTATCAGGCCATCACGCTTGTCGATAAGCAGGTTTTTAGTACGCTCATACATCTGGTTTATCTGGTTGCGCACCTCCTGGTCAATCAGTTCTGATGTTTTTTCAGAATATGGCTTGTTAAACTGGTATTCACCCTGTGTATCATTAAAGGATATATTACCTACTTTATCATTCATACCATAAATGGTCACCATGGCATAGGCCAGCTTGGTAATTCTTTCCAGGTCATTCTGCGCACCAGTCGAAATTTTGCCGAAAGTAATATCCTCAGCAACCCTTCCGCCCAGTGTCATGCACATACCGTCTTCCAATTGTTCGGTAGTATATAAAAACTGCTCTTTTGGCAGATATTGCGCATAACCCAATGCTGCAACACCACGCGGCACTATGGAAACCTTAACTAACGGATCGGCATGCTCCAAATACCATCCTGCAATAGCATGGCCAGCTTCGTGAAAAGCAACTATGCGTTTTTCCTCAGGCGAAATGATCTTATTCTTTTTCTCCAAACCACCGATCACCCTGTCAATAGCATCCTGAAAATCGAGCATATCAACTGCCTCTTTATTTTTACGCGCAGCAATAAGGGCTGCCTCGTTACAAACATTGGCAATTTCAGCACCCGCAAAACCTGGTGTTTGTGCCGATAGTTTTTTAGCATCGACGCCTTCAGCCAGTTTAACCGGTTTTAAATGGACCTTAAATATTTGCTCGCGGCCAATCAGGTCCGGTTTGTCTATAGATACCTGCCTGTCAAAACGTCCCGGGCGCAATAATGCTGAGTCAAGCACATCCGGACGGTTGGTAGCAGCCAGTATAATAATACCTGAATCTGTACCGAAACCATCCATCTCAACAAGCAACTGGTTCAACGTATTTTCGCGCTCATCATTACCACCCACAATATTGTTTTTGCCACGGGCACGTCCAATGGCATCAATCTCATCAATAAAAATGATACATGGCGCCTTGTCTTTAGCCTGGCGGAATAAATCACGTACACGTGAAGCACCCACACCTACAAACATTTCCACAAAATCGGAACCTGATAGCGAGAAAAATGGCACTTGCGCTTCTCCTGCAACGGCTTTGGCCAACAGGGTTTTACCTGTACCTGGCGAGCCGATTAGTAAAGCTCCTTTAGGTATTTTACCTCCCAGGTTGGTATATTTCTTAGGATTTTTAAGAAAATCCACAATTTCCATTACTTCCTGTTTTGCTTCTTCAAGGCCCGCCACATCGTTAAAAGTAACTGACACCTGCGCTTCTTTATCAAACAGGGTCGCCTTTGACTTACCGATATTAAATATCTGTCCGCCTGGGCCGCCACCGCTGCCACCAGACATACGCCTCATAATGAATATCCATACAGCAGCAAATAATACTACCATAATAATACCCTGAACAAGCCAGTTTCCTAAAATGCTTTCATGCGTGGTAAACTCAATAGGGGTTTTTTCGGCATCGGTCACATCTTTTTCAGCGTTAGCCATTGTTTGTTTCAGGCTTTCATAAGATGCATCTGTAAAAGCGTATTGCGGCCCCCCGCTTGAAGCGCCGGTTATATTTTTTTGGTCGCGAACGTCCTCATACTGTGGTTTTTTAAGGGCGTCTTTCTTAACGTAAACCTCTACTACAACCAAATCGCCGTTTTTGTAGGCAACCAGTTTATCAACATCATGCTGTTTTAATATATTGGATACAAAATATTGTTCGCTGATGGGTTTTACCACCGTGTTGCTCGATAAATAACCTACAGCCAGCAGCACCAGGATAACAATGGCATAAAGCCACATGATATTAAACCGCGGTGGTTTAGGTGTAATTTTTTTATTGGGTATTTTCCTTATAGGTTTTGGATTCTCTGATCTATTATCTTTCATTTTTTTACAAGCTCAAACTTACAATCATTAATTTTTAACATTTACCTGGCACACCGAAGACGCGGGTTCAAACAATTACGTGACGAATATTTAAGCGCTTTTGTAATATTTAACTTCTGCATCGCCCCAAAGATCTTCAACTCCATAAAATTCACGCTTATCGGTCCTGAAGATATGAACTACCACATTGATGTAATCAAGTAGTATCCATTCGCCATATTCAAGGCCTTCTTTACGCCAGGGCTCCTGTTGTATTGCTTTAAAAACTTCTTCTTCGATGCTATTGGCTATAGCTTTTACCTGGGTGGTCGAGTCGGCATGGCAAATCACAAAGTAATCGGTCACCGAACTAAATATATTACGAAGGTCTAACCTAACAATATCATTTCCCTTTTTTTCCTGAATGCCAAATATTGCCAGTTCAGAAATATAAGCGGATTCATTTAACACTTTGTTTTTTACCATCAAAAAGAATTAGTTTTGAACGATGCTGTTTATAATTTATTACTTTGCAAAATAACATATTTTCCGGACTATTTGTTGGGCAAAATTTGATAACAATTAAACAAGTTGCCTCAACTAATGATTTCCTCAAGAATACCCTGTCAAATTCCAAGCCATTGCCGGAAGGAACAGTCATTATGGCAGAAAGCCAATTTGCGGGCCGGGGCCAGCAGCAGAATCGCTGGCATAGCGAGGCAGGAAAAAATTTAACCTTCAGTTTATTATTAAATCCATCCTTTTTACCACTGGCAAAGCAGTTTGACCTGACAAGGGCGGTAAGCGTGGGTATATACAGAGCTCTTGAGCCGCTATTAGGTAATCAATTAAAAATTAAATGGCCCAATGATATTTACTATGCCGACGGTAAACTTGGAGGGATACTGATAGAAAACCTTGTACAGGGCAGCCAAATAAAAAATTCGGTAATTGGGATAGGTTTGAATATTAATCAGGACAATTTTCCGTTAGATGTGCCTAACGCTGTTTCAATAAAACAAATCTTACATAAGGATTATGATTTAAAATTATTATTATCAGAGATTTGTAAAAATATAGAAGCGGCTTATCTTAATCTTAAAGCTGGCAGCTTTGACGCTGTAAGGAAGGCCTATATTGAACGACTATACTGGTTAAATGAGGACAAAATGTTTAAAGCAAATGGCCTTATATTTGGCGGCGTGATTAAAGATGTTAAACCAAATGGGCTACTTGTCGTCCACAATGGGATTGAATATCTTGATTTCAATCTGAAAGAAATTGAATTTTTAAATAAATAAATTATATAAAATGAAGAAAGCATTGCTTTTAATGATCGTGTTTATGATGAGTATGGGAGCCTATGCGCAAATAGAGGCACCTGTAAAATGGTCGTACGCAGCTAAAAGGTTAAGTAACAACGAAGCCGTTATATTATTACGCGCCACTATTCAGGGCGGCTGGCATATCTATTCACAAAATGTTAAAGACGGAGGGCCTATTAAAACTTCGTTTACTTTTGCCCCGTCAAAAGAATATGCAT
>JANYAB010000358.1 GCA_025355225.1 Bacteroidota bacterium | reverse complement strand
ATAAACCACCACGGCAAACGCGCCGATGCGATAGTAAAAGGGATGCTGCAACACAGCAAAACAGGCAACGGCACCAGAGAAGCAACTAACATCAATTCGCTTGCCGATAGCTACATGCGCCTCTCCTATCGTGGATTGAAGACAAAAGATGAGACCTTTAATGCTGAACTGATAACACATTTCGACACGGCCCTGCCCTTGGTAAATGTAATACCGCAGGATATTGGCCGGGTATTGCTCAATTTATTTAATAACGCTTTTTACGCGGTAAATCAAAAGTCAAAAACTGCTGCGCCGGATTATAAACCTGAGGTATCTGTCACAACGTCGACAGAAAACCGGCACGTGATTATCAAAGTGAAAGATAATGGAACGGGGATACCTGAAAATATAAAAGACAAGATTATGCAGCCTTTTTTTACCACGAAGCCAACCGGCGAAGGCACCGGGCTCGGGCTCTCATTAAGTTATGATATGGTGGTGAAAGGGCATGGGGGAAAAATAGAAATAAATACTAAAGTGGGAGAATTTACAGAATTTACTATTACGCTGCCTTTAAATGAGGTTTAAAGTAAAAAAGCAAACTAAGTATATGCGGACCGCTGACTGAAAGCGGGAGATCAGAATTTATTATTAAATTGCCTGGTAATTAGTTGATTAGGAATTATGAAAAAAATACTCCTTCTTTTTTCCTTTTCCTTTGCCTTATACCCTGTTCTGGCTCAAAAAATAAATATTGATAGCCTGGTGCAGGTTGCCATTTTACGTGCAAAAAACACTAAAATCACTACTTCACCAAACCGTGACAGCCTGTTGAAATTGTTTCCTTCAACTAAGTCAACTTCTGCCCGCATTAAGCTTATTTATGACATAGTATATAATTATGGACAGTTAAATCCGAAACAAGAATTTTACTATCAAAAAATTCTTGATCTGTGCAGGAAAGAAAATGATCATGTGGGGGAAGCCATCATTCTATCCGAACTTGGTGATACTTATTTCCAAAATGGTGATATTCTGAAAGGTCTTAATACGATCTTTAATGCCTTAAAAATAACGGAAAAAACAGGCAACAAACAAGCCTTAGGGATAATATATAACAACCTAGGTAAATGCTATCCTGATGATATCCAAATAAGCAAATCGTATTATCAAAAAGCTCTGCAATATTCGCAGGCAAGCGGAGATAATCTTTTCGCTTGCTTTGAATTAGGAAAGTTAAGTGACAAATATAAAACATTGCATAAAACGGATTCGTCAAGAAATTACCTGTTAAAGAGTTTTGAGCTGTCGGTGAGTCAGAATGTTGAACCGGCAATCCCATATAATTTGGAGGAACTCGGTGCTTTGCAGACAAATGCAAAGATGAAAATTAAATATTACAAGGCGGCATTAAATATGCCCTTTACCAGGAAGGACTCAACATCGCTCAGTAGCATATTGCAATCCATTGCTTCTTATTATAAAGATCAGGGTTCAATTGATTCCAGCTTGTATTATACTAAGAAGGCATATAACGCTGCCAATCATTTATTTCTTGAAAAAAAAATAAATCCCGCACACTTTTTAGCGCAGCTATATAAAAGTAGAAATGCTGACAGTGCCTTAAAATACACCAATATTTATTACTCATTGCGCGATAGCATGTTTAATATGGATAAGGTACGACAAGCTCAATACCTCGCTTTTACTGATCGGGAGCGCCAGCGGGAAATGACCGCTCAAAAGATTGCTTATCAGAACAATTTACAATTTTACCTGCTATTGCTGATCATAACGTTTTTGCTCGTGCTGGCGTTTGTGTTTTGGCGCAATAACCGCAGCAAACAAAAAGCTAACCTGCTGCTCCAAAATCAGAAAGAACAGATTCAAAATACCTTAAAAAAACTTAAACTAACTCAACAACAGCTGATCCAGTCAGAAAAAATGGCCTCACTGGGTGAACTGACGGCAGGCATAGCCCATGAAATACAAAACCCGCTCAATTTTGTCAATAACTTTTCCGAAGTCAGTATTGAGATGCTGGAGGAAATGGAACTGGAATTAAACAGAGGTGATTCGGAAGAAGCCAAAGCCATTGCAGCAGATGTAAAACAAAACCTCGAAAAAATAAAGTATCATGGCAAAAGGGCGGATAGCATTGTAAAAGGCATGCTGCAGCATAGCCGGGCAAGGAGCAGCCTTCGGGAGCCGACAGATTTAAACAAACTGGCAGATGAATATTTGCGCCTCGCCTATCACGGGTTGCGTGCAAAGGATAAAACTTTCGATGCTGACATGAAAACAAACTTCGATGGTAATTTGCCGTTAGTAAACATTGTAACACAGGATATTGGCCGGGTACTCCTCAATTTGTTTACCAACTCTTTTTATGCGGTGCAGCAAAAGCAAAAAACGGGTGCCGACAACTATAAGCCTATGATAAAAGTAAGCACAGTATGGAAAGCGCCATTTGCGGAGATAACGGTATGGGATAACGGAACGGGGATACCAGACGATATAAAAGATAAAATATTACAGCCCTTCTTCACCACAAAACCGACAGGCGAAGGTACCGGGCTGGGCCTGTCCCTTAGTTATGATATAGTGGTAAAAGAGCATAATGGTAAAATAGCGATAGATAGCAAAGAAGGAGAATACACTGCATTTACCATTTCAATACCCCTATAAATCAGCGTTCCCCGGTACCAATAAAATAAAACTCATTTCTGCGTTTGGTTTCCCAATTCGGTTTTGTTCAAATAAGTTCAATAAATCATTGAAAATAAATTAGTTAAATCTTTTATTTTACGAATCTTAATTTTTATCTTTAATTGTCGAAGAATATGTGCGTGTGATTTTGAGTTTTTTGAAATTTAACATTAAATACATATTTGTATGAGCGAGTATCCTAAACCCGATTACAATCCTTTATTAGCCAGATTGTTAGCAATAAAGGCATATGATGCAATCTCTTTGATTGGTTATGTTGCCCCTAATGAGAGTGAGGATCGTATTACACTGTATCCGAATCTCTTCGAGCTGTCAAAAAGCTTCGAATTTAAACACCATGATATAATTTACCAGGAAGAAGCGCCAAAATCCATTCTTCCGTTTGGCGGGTTTATCTTTTGGTTAAATAAGGATAGTGAAGTTATATCCCGTTTCATCGGAAAATCAGAAAATGGCGGTTTTGTCGAAAAAATTCATGCAGGTGAAGAGACGTTGAAAATAAGCTTGGGCCGCCTTTCTTTGACAATGTTG
>JANYAB010000352.1 GCA_025355225.1 Bacteroidota bacterium | reverse complement strand
GTTAATAGGGATGCCGGCTTTTGAAAAAACGGTCTCTACGCCATTCAAAGTCCTAAAATCGCGTTGGTTGGCATAGGTGTTCCAAACCTTGCGGGCCGTAACATTTATACTTTTAACACCCTTACCCTTGGGCGTTTCCATAGGGCCCTTGAACAGTATCCCCAGATCTTCAATAGTAGCCTTAGCAGCGGCAGTCATCCCCGTGGAGTGACCTGCATCAAAATAGGATTTCCCCATCTCCACAAACTCATATTCGAGCTGTACCTTATTAGCTTCAAAAATTCGCAGAACAGCTTCCATTATTTCGGGGCCTATTCCGTCCCCATTGGCAACGGCTATTTTTATCTTCATTTAATTAAAAAGCATTTTTGGTAAATAATGCGCAAATATACAGGTTAAGAGGCGATTTTTTTGACCCTCATCAAAATGATACCGGGTTTTTGAAAGATTTAGGCTAAACTTGTATCCTAATAATGAAAGCTTTTTACGGAGACCTCAGACTTGGAATTTTAGGCGGCGGACAACTTGGCCGCATGCTGATACAACAGGCCATCAATTATAATGTAACGGTTAAAGTGCTCGACCCCGACCGTGAAGCGCCCTGCCGCAAATTATGTGACGAATTTGTAGTAGGCTCTTTGGGCGATTACGAAACGGTATACAATTTTGGTAAAAAGGTCGATCTGCTCACCATTGAGATTGAGAAAGTAAATGTTGATGCTTTGGAGCAATTGGAAAAAGAAGGCGTGACGGTTTATCCCCAACCCCGCATTATCCGCCTGATCCAGGATAAAGCGCTGCAAAAACAGTTTTTCAAGGAAAATGAAATACCAACGGCCGAATTCCGGGTGATCTCATCGCCCGAGCAATTGCAGCAAACCAAAATCCCTTTCCCATATATTCAGAAACTACGCCGCGATGGTTACGATGGCAGAGGTGTATTCAAGGTGATCGATGAATCTTACCTGGCTAAGGCATTTACTGAACCGAGCCTGATTGAGCGTTGGGTTGATTTTGAAAAGGAGCTTGCCGTAATAGTTGCCCGAAATGAAAACGGCGAAATGAAAGCCTTCCCGATGGTCGAGATGGAATTCAACCCCGAAGCTAACCTGGTTGAGTTTTTGATCGCCCCCTCCACCCTGCCATTTGCTGTGCATGAGGAAGCTGAGCGTATAGCTAAAAGGGTAGCCGAATGCCTTAATATTGTAGGCTTACTTGCAGTGGAAATGTTTTTGGATAAAAACGGTAAAATACTGGTTAACGAATTGGCTCCCCGTCCGCATAATAGTGGCCACCAAACCATAGAAGGCAATGTGATATCACAGTTTGAACAGCATTTGCGGGCTATATTCAATCAGCCTTTAGGTGATACTGCTTGTTTAAACCATGCTATAATGATAAACATTTTGGGCGAACCCGGATATGAAGGCCCTGCGGTATACCAGGGAATTGAAAAGGTACTGGAATGTGCTGGCGTTTACATACATTTATATGGCAAAGCTTTAACCAAACCCTTTCGGAAAATGGGGCATGTAACAATAGTTGATGCAGACAGGGAGAAGGCAATTGAGAAGGCAAGGTTTGTGCAGAGGACGTTGAAAGTTATTAGCTAATTGTCTGAACCATGATTTTTCACGTATTATTTGTTTTTTAACGGTGTTCAAGAGGGCTACGCCGTTTTTAAGATTAAAGGATTATCCTGATTATATGGCTGATCAGTATTACTTACTATGAACAATGAATTATGAACAGTGCTAACCAACCAAAAATAGGCATCATCATGGGCAGCAAGTCTGACCTTAACGTAATGCAGGATGCCGCTGATGTGTTAAAAGAATTAGGCGTACCGTACGAAATGACTGTAGTTTCCGCTCACCGCACGCCCGAGCGTATGTTCAGCTATGCCAAATCAGCAGCAGATCGCGGCCTTAAGGTGATCATCGCAGGCGCAGGTGGCGCGGCGCATTTACCCGGTATGGTGGCATCATTAACCCATCTGCCTGTTATTGGTGTTCCGGTAAAATCAAGTAATTCAATTGATGGTTGGGATTCGATATTATCCATATTGCAAATGCCAAACGGGATACCCGTTGCCACAGTGGCGCTTAATGCTGCTAAAAATGCCGGTATATTGGCCGCCCAGATATTATCAACAGCAGACGATCAGCTGGTTCAAAACCTAATAGCCTATAAGGAAACTCTGAAAGCGAAGGTGGAAGAATCGGCTAAAGAGATGGAGAGTTGAGCTTAGAGACTGGTTATCAAGCCAATTAACATTCTCAATTCATCTCTGGGTTCTCAGGAAAATTGGCAATGTGTGCATAACGCTGTCCAAGGCCGATCACCACTTCGCGCCACAGGTTTTGCTCATCATTGGTAAACAGTATTTCAGGTTTAAACTTATTGGTTACTATCCAGGTGTCTTCTGCTATCTCAGCATCAAGCTGCCCGGGTGTCCATCCGGAATATCCGGCAAAAAACCTGATCTCATTTTCCGTTAACAAGTAATTGGATACCAGGCTTTTCACAGCCTCAAAATCGCCACCCCAAAAAATACCCTCAGCTATTTCAATACCCTCTTCAATTTTTAAAGGGCACCGATGAATAAAATGCAGCGTGTCGTTCCCTACAGGCCCGCCAATATATACCGGCATTTCGGAATAAGGAAGATCGGGCAACAGATCTCCCAAAAGGTATTCACTATGATGATTCAATACAAAACCCATTGCACCAGCGTCAGCATATTCGGTCAGCAAAATCACCGAACGTTTAAAGTTTGGATCCATCATAAATGGTTCCGAGATTAACAGGCGTCCTGCGGCTGGCTCAATAAGGCTAAGCATAATTAATAATTATTATAAT
>JANYAB010000319.1 GCA_025355225.1 Bacteroidota bacterium | reverse complement strand
AAAAAAGCGCAGAAACCTTTAAAGGCTATTTTAAAGTATGCCAAAAGATAAACAAGACATATGATAAAAACATGAGGACACCGGAAGCCAGGGAATTGCTTAAACAATCATCAATTGGAAAAGGGTATAAAATAGGCGAAGTGAAAGCGGATCACAATAAGTTTGATAACGCTGAACAGGAGGACGAATACCACCGCCTGAACGATATGGTCTTATATGATAATAATTATGACCAGGTAATAAAAGGGACATTGAAAGCAATAAAAAAATACCCGGGCAAGCCCATGTTTTATAACATATTGCAGTTTGCTTATGTTTTTAATGACCAGTTTGAGGAATCGGAAAAGGCTATAATGGAAGCGTACGCGCTTTATCCTGATTATTTGTTTGCAAAAATATATTATGCGAACCTGCTTATTGATGAGGGGCAGGCTCACGAAGTGCTTTCGGTATTTAACGGAAAGGCCGACCTTAACGAGATATATCCCGATCGAAAGGTTTTTGATGAAATGGAAGCGGCGGGCTATTACGCATGTATGTGCCGCTATTTTGTTCGTGAAGATGATATCGACTCCGCGGATAGGTACATGAATGCTATCATAAAAAGGGGTTTTATAGAACCATTTGGCCAAACAGTTTTAAAACTGGCTATTGACGAGCTTTGCAATGCAAAAATGGGAAAGTTAGTTGAGCAAACACGATGAAAGGGGGCGGTGTAAGGGAATGTTGCCGCCAGACTCAGATTTAGTCAATAGAATAGTTATAATTAGGCCTTTATTGATAGGTTATCCAGACTTCTTCACCAGCGGTTATAGCTGCAAAAAACTGCTGATAAAAATTACCGATTGCGATGCCACTCCCGAGTACTTCATCAACACCTTTTGACGTGCCTAACAAAAGACAGCCGTCCGTATCCTGCGGAAAGTTACCGACGTGTATTTCGACACCGGCATAGCCAGGTACATCAACCAGTAAAGGAACCTGCTTCTGATGTCGCGGACTAAAATAACTGGTCACCTGGTAGCGCCCTGTGGGGATAGCAGTACGGTCCGGTATTTTGATAGCTGCTATCTGGTCTAATGTCATGTCTGACGTTAAACCGCGGGAGGTGGGTTCAAGGCTGTAGGAAAAGAAGTTGCCGTTGATAGAGAACTCACCAACTGTTGAGTTGTCTGTTTCAATTTGTCTTTGTACTAATAGTTCCATAATTATTGTGGTTGTTCAAATGTTCTGTTTTTTGTCTTCGCAGTGTTTCCCAACAGTACCTCCGCGATATTTTGCAATCATCTTTTCAAGATTTAATACCTGCAAACAGTCGCAGGGCTCTTTTCAGAAACCTGGGCAGACTATAGATTTTGATTCCATTTAACAACTAAGTTACGAAAGCAAACTTAGATCGTGTGGGGAATTTTACGTCCAATTATGGCCCGATACTACCGGAACCCGGTAATTCATTACGTCACGCGTTTGAGCCACCTCGTCAAGTGTTATTGCAGCCATGTATAATATTATAAAATGGTATAAACCAGGCACCTAAATTAGGATAATTCAAATTGATCGGGGTTTTTAAACCCATTGATATAACACGAAAATTTAATGCACCTAATAAATTTTAAGAAAATGAAAGCGATTTATTACCCCATGGCAATTTTAACAGTCGGTTTAGCTTTATTATCATCCTGCTCGAAAAAGGGAGGCGTTACGCCGGTAAAAAAAGCAAAAGTTTTAACGGTGAGTACTTTAGCCGGAAATGGTACTGCGGGCCTTTTAAATGGAACCGGGGCCGCGACAGAATTTAACCAGGCCTCGGATCTGGCAATCAGCAGCAGCGGGGATCTGTATGTAGGCGATTGGTTAAATAATGTAGTGCGCAAAATAAATTTAAGCAGTAGTGTCGTGACAACTTTTGCCGGCACCGGCGCTCCAGGTTTCCTCAACGGTACTTTATCGACCTCAACTTTTAATGGTATAGCTCATGTCACGTTTGATAAATCGGGGAATTTGCTGCTTGCTGACGAACAGAATAATTCGATACGCGAAATTACTACCGCGGGCAATGTGATAACCATTGCCGGCAGGGGTACACCGGGTTATGTGGACGGGGCAGCGCTAACAGCTGCATTTAATACACCGGGGAATTTAGTCGTGGATGCCAACGGGAATATTTATGTGGCCGATACCGGTAACCAGGTTATCCGCAAGATCACCCTTTCAACAGGAATGGTGAGTACTTATGCAGGCACCGGGGTGCGGGGTTTAACTGATGGCAACCTGGCATCCGCTACCTTTAGCAGCCCATATGGAATAGGAATAGATGCAAGCGGGAATATTTTTGTTGCTGACGCAGCCAATAATGTTATCCGGAAATTAACCGTATCAACAGGTACAGTAACTACTTTTGCCGGTACCGGACAGCAGGGTTTGGCCAACGGGACGGCTTTAAGTTCAACTTTCTTCCACCCTGGAGCTCTTACTTTTGATTCCAATGGCAATTTGTTTGTTTCTGAATTGGGGAACAATACCATCCGTAAAATTGCAACCGACGGTATTGTCTCCACTTACGCAGGTACCGGTACGGCTGGCGCAGCCGATGGGGAGGCCACCAGTGCCACCTTTCAACAACCTAATGGGTTAGCGTTTGACAGCAGCGGTAACTTGTACGTGGCCGATCAATTAAATAATAAGATCCGTATGATAGCATTGAAATAAACCGGCACTGATCCCTTTCCCGTTAAGATTTAAACTACTTGTTTTGGCAGGGTTCCCCAACGGGGACGCTGCGTTATTTGCAATAGGCAAGCGGCAAAACCTCATTGTGTTTTTTTGACACATCAATAAGAAACTTTGTGCTTTATTATTATATTGCCGGGACAATCATAAACCCTGATCATGCAATCCAATTCTTTGACAACCAAACCGCATTATCCTATTTTGGACGGCCTGCGCGGTGTGGCTGCAATACTCGTTGTAGCTTTTCACATTTTTGAGGCTCATTCCACCAGTTCCCTCGATCAAATTATCAACCACGGCTACCTGGCGGTCGACTTTTTCTTCCTCCTTTCGGGTTATGTGATCGGTTACGCGTATGACGACCGTTGGGGCAAGCTAACTATAGGCGGGTTTTTTAAGCGCCGGTTAATCAGGCTGCAACCCATGGTGGTTATGGGGATGATTGTTGGGGCCGCCTGCTTTTATTTCCAGGATTCGGCCATGTGGCCCGGCATACATTTAATACCGGTATGGAAAATGCTGTTGATCATGCTGATCGGCTTTACATTGATCCCGGTACTGCCATCTATGGACATAAGAGGGTGGCAGGAGATGCATCCGCTTGACGGCCCGGGCTGGTCACTTTTTTTTGAATATATCGCCAACATCTTTTATGCCCTTTTTGTACGGAAATTTTCCAAAACGATGTTGTCCATCCTGGTAATTTTATCGGGCGCGGCGCTTATCCACTATGCCGTAACCAGTAAATCGGGCGATGTTATTGGCGGCTGGTCTATCGATGAGTTGCAGTTGCGCATCGGTTTTACGCGTATGATGTATCCCTTCTTTGCCGGCTTGCTGCTATGCCGAACTGCTAAGCTGATCCGGGTTAAAAATGCGTTTTTCTGGTGTAGCTTATT
>JANYAB010000275.1 GCA_025355225.1 Bacteroidota bacterium | reverse complement strand
ATAGAGAACCTGCAAACGTATAAATAAAGAATTTAATGTTAACACGTATCCTGTTTTCGCCGCCCCACATGGCACAGATAAAGTAGATCGGTATCAGCGCCGCTTCCCATCCCACATAAAATAAAAAGCCGTCGAGCGCTGTAAATACCACCAATAAGCCAGCCTGCATAAACAGTATCAAGGCGTAAAAAGCACCAGCATTTTTGTACTGATGTTTATAGGTGCTTAAAATAATAAGCGGAACCAGCAACGTGGTAAGTAATACCATGATCATGCTGATGCCATCAATACCGGCAATAAAGTAAATGCCAGCTTTGGGTATCCAGGGTGCAATTACAGTAAACTGAGTGGTTGCATCAGGTGTGAAACGGCTTAAAAATACGCCTGCAATAACCAATTCGGCAACTGCAAATGCCAGGGCGACATATTTAGCCATCTCATTTTTAAACAACAAAACAATAAGTGCTGCAACAATTGGCAAAAAAATTAAAATACTAACGGTCATTTCTTTTATTGTAAAACGCTTATTGTTATATCTTAACTAAACTAAATACACTATACACTAATATGGCTATGATGCCCAATACCATCATAAAGATGTAAAAGCCAACATTACCAGTTTGCAAAAGACGGAGGCTCTTACTGGTTTTAACCGAACCTTTCCCCAGGCCATTTATAAAACCATCAATTACCAGCAGGTCAACCACCTTGTAAAAGAAGATCGATAAGGCATCCAAAGGCTTACGGATCAGCCAGTCATATATCTCGTCAATATAGAATTTATGGTAGGACAGGCTAACCAATTCGGGTCGCTCCTCTGTATCCGGTACCGGAACGTGGGCATTTTTTATGTATTTAACATAGGCATAAATCAAAGCCAGTACGGCGCCTCCTACTGAAGCGACCATCAGTGTAATTTCGGTTGACGAACTTAAATGTGCAGAGGGCAGTAAAGCGGCCGACTGCTGGAAAACAGGAGCCAGGAAATGTTCCAGCCAATGATGGCCGCCCAGCGATTCCGGAACGCCAATGAAACCGCCAACAATAGATAGTATAGCCAGCACAATAAGCGGGATGGTCATACTCGGCGGTGATTCATGTAAATGATGTTCTTGTTCCGACGTCCCGCGGAACTTACCATAAAAAGTAAGGTACAACATGCGGAACATATAGAATGAGGTAAACATGGCGGTAATAACCCCAATCACATACATAGTTGTGCTATGCGCAAAGGCGTGAGCCAGTATCTCGTCTTTTGAGAAAAAACCGGCAAATGGTGGTATTCCTGATATTGCCAGGGTTCCTATCAGCATGGTTATAAATGTTACCGGGAGCTTGCCCTTAAGACCACCCATTTTGCGCATATCCTGTTCGTTGCTCATGGCATGTATAACCGAACCAGCACCTAGAAACAATAATGCTTTAAAAAATGCGTGTGTGAGTACATGGAAAAATGCACCGGTATAAGCGCCAACGCCCAGCCCTAAAAACATATATCCTAATTGCGATACAGTAGAGTAGGCCAGTACCTTTTTTATATCTGTTTGTGTTAGGGCAATCAGTGCTGCAAATACTGCGGTAGCCAAACCAATAACGGCGATAACCGTCATGGTAGCCGGGGCCATTGTAAATAAGATATTAGAACGGGCCACCATATAAACACCTGCAGTCACCATTGTTGCGGCATGTATCAATGCCGATACTGGGGTAGGGCCAGCCATAGCGTCCGGTAGCCAGGTAAATAGCGGTATCTGTGCCGATTTGCCAACGGCACCCACAAACAGCAGCATAGTGATCAGCGTAAACGGCACCTGGCTGGTATGCATGCCAGCGGCCTTGGGGAAAATGTCCTCGAAGGTAACGCTTCCGAAAACGCTGATAATTATAAATATGCCTATAATGAAGCCCAGGTCGCCAATACGGTTCATAATGAACGCTTTTTTCGCGGCATCGGCATAATCGGGATTGGTGAACCAGAAACCAATTAACAGGTAAGAGCATAAACCAACGCCTTCCCAGCCAATAAACATAATGAGGTAGTTTGAACCTAATACCAGCAGCAGCATAAAAAACACGAACAGGTTGAGGTAGGAGAAAAATTTACCATAACCCTCATCATTGTGCATATAACCTACCGAATACAAATGAATAAGGAAGCCTACTCCGGTAATAATGAGCAACATTAAGGCGCTTAGCTGGTCGACCAAAAATGCAAATTGCACCTTAAAGTAACCGACGCTAAACCAATCGAATAAGCTTACATTAATGGGTACCCCTGACGAGTTGATCTGTAAAAAAATTCCAACGCTTAGTGCAAAAGAAAGAAATACCGTAAAGCAACCGATAAAGCCGATCAAGCTTTTTGGCAGTGTGTTGCGGCCGAACCCATTGATTACAAAGCCAACTAAAGGTAATAAAGGAATAAGCCAGATATATTTATCCATTGTGTATGTTGTACTTTTATACCGTCATTGCGAGGAACGAAGCAACCTCTGAATTTACAAAACCGATATGCTTATCGGGGATTGCTTCGTTGCTCACAATGACGCGTTCTTTTATATTTTTAATTCCGAAATCGGCATTCCGACTTCCGCAATCCGCTTACCACTTCAACCTGTTCAGCACATTAATATCCACAGAGTTGGTATTGCGGTAGATCATTACAATTATTGCCAGCCCTACGGCTACTTCGGCAGCAGCCAATGCCATAATAAAAAATACGAAAACCTGACCGGTGGCGTCTCCACGGTAAACGGAAAAAGCAGTTAGCAGCAGGTTTACGGAATTAAGCATCAGTTCGACCGACATAAATATTACGATCGCATTACGACGGATCAGCACACCGATCACTCCAATCGAAAATATGATTGAGCTTAACAGTATGTAA
>JANYAB010000271.1 GCA_025355225.1 Bacteroidota bacterium | reverse complement strand
CATGGGTGAATAAAACTTGCTTTCCATCCGGCGACCAGGAGGGGCGATAGCTATAATACGCTGGTTCCACGGGTGTAATCCGTGTTATATTTGAGCCATCCAGATTTGAGTAATAAATTGATGTGTATAAACTCGGAATGGCAGACAGACCGATATTAAACGCCTCATCCGCATCAAAAAGCAAATATTTACCGGATGAAGGGGGGGTAGTATTTGTTATTGTTTTTGCTGGAGGATCCTTTTTGCAGGAACATAATAATGCAAATGCAGCCGCAAATAACAAATAAGTCAACTTCTTATACATCGTGCAATATCTTTATAGCCGTGTATATTATAAATGTTAATCTGCCTCAGCTTCCTGCAAATACATTTCATCTATAATATTAGCGTATTTTTTCTCTATCACTTTGCGTTTGGCCTTCATAGTCGGAGTAATCTCCCCCTCATCCATGCTGAAAGGATTGCGTTTTACCTTAAAGCTTTTGATCCTTTCAAACTTAGCCAGCTCATTGGATAAACGCTTAATGTCCTGGGCTATCCAATCGACTATTTCTTTGTCTTCAATAAAAAGCTCCGGCCTTGCAAAAAACTCATCCGATAAATTAAACGTCTCCTGCAATTGTTCCCTTGATGGAACAACAATAGCGGCAATATATTCGCGCCGGTCTCCAACCAAAAAAACCTGTTCTATCTTCGGGCTTTTTAAATAGGTATTCTCTACCGGTGTAGGATAAACATTTTTGCCATAAGCATTTACCAGCATGTTTTTTAAGCGGTCGGTAATTTGCAGATTTCCTTTATAAAAACGTCCTATATCCCCTGTATGTAACCAATTGTCGCTATCTATTACTAACGCTGTTTCTTCGGGTTTATTCCAGTAACCTTTCATCACACAATGTCCGCGCACAATAATTTCACCTTCTGCTGATTCATAATTCTCATTAAAAGTAGTATGTGTTTGTACAGTATATATCTCTTTAGTATCCACATTTTGGATACCTACCTCAAGGCGCGGAATTATACGACCAACCGTTCCATATATTACCCGTTCGTTTTCGGTAACGGCCATTACCGGTGAGGTTTCGGTTAAGCCATATCCCTCGAGAATCTTAATTCCAAGATCGCCAAAAAATTCTCCAATGTTTTTCGGTAAGGCTCCTCCGCCTGATATCATGAATTTCAAATTTCCGCCGGTTCTTTCCTTTATTTTGCTGAATACCAGTTTCTCTGCTATTTTTTGCTGATTACTTAATATAAATCCTGGCTTTTTCCCTTCCTCAAGCACCATCCTGTATTTGCGGCCGATACCCAGCGCCCAAAGAAAAATTTTGGCTTTTGCCCCACCTGCAGCAGTGCCGTTTTTCATAGCCTTATCATGTATACGCTCCAGGAGCCGTGGAACGCAGCAAACAATGGTAGGTTTTACCTCGGCCATATTTTTTGCCAGCAATTCCAGGCTTTGTGCGAATGCAATAGTGCAACCATTAAACAGGCCTATATGGTAAGTAGCAGTACGTTCAAAAATGTGCGACAATGGTAAAAAAGACAAAAACTTATCTGTTTTCTCCAATACCCTTATTTGTTCTAAACTGGCGCGTACGTTTTCGGTTAAATTAAAATGTGTCAGCATTACCCCTTTAGGTATGCCTGTAGTACCCGATGTGTAAATTAAGCAGGAAAGATCAGAGGGTAAGATGGCCTCGCGTGCGACATTTATTGCCGACCGATATTGTTCAACAAGAGATTTACCTTCCTCAATCAGCTCTTTGAAACCGATTACGCCAGCATTTAGATTCACTTTTTCAGTATGCTTTTCGTAATCCTCAAAGGCAGGGATAATACGTATTAATGCAGGACAATTGTTAGCTATTTTAATAACCTTTCGCAGCAAAAAAGGATTGCCTACCAATACGGTTTTCGCTCCCGAGTCATTTAATATATATTCTATTTCGCTTTCGGTCAGGGTAGGATATATAGAGGCATTTACCGCTCCTATCTGTTGCATGGCCTGGTCGTAATAGATATAATCCGGACCATTTTCAATAATAAGCGATAACCGGTCACCCTTCAGGATTCCAATATTGAGGAACCAGGCCGAAATGATGTCTACCTTATCAAGAGTTTCCTTATATGATATTTCTACCCATTCATCTTTTATCTTATGCATAAGAAAAGTGTGCGTATCGGGATGGATATTTGCAACAACATTACGTATCAGACTTGGGACCGTTGTTCGCTCAGCTATGGAGTTCATTCAGAATAATCAGGTTTATAAATTGATTTCACCGATAAATATAAAGCGATTACACCGATTATAAAAATGATAACACCGATCTTACTCAGTAAAATCGGTGTTATCAAGAATAAATCGGTATAATCACTAAATTTTATACAGAGAAACTCTCTCCACAACCACAGGTACGGGTTGCGTTTGGATTATGGAAATTAAATCCTTTGCCATTTAATCCGTCAGAAAAATCAAGTTCAGTTCCTGCCAGGTACAGGAACGATTTTATATCTAAAGCCAGGCGAATTCCCCTGTCTTCGAAAAATTGGTCGCCTTTTTTTTCCTCGTTATCAAAATCGAGGTTATATGATAAGCCTGAGCATCCACCTCCCTGTACCGAAACACGGAGGAAATAAGAAGCATCAAGCCCCGAATCCTTCATCAGGTTATCTATTTTGCTTTTTGCTTTATCAGTTATAGTTACCATTTTAAGTCATAAGTCTTGAGTCGTAAGTCTTGAGTTAGAAGTCAAAACTTAAAACACATTTAATTAATAATGAGTCGCTTTAAGACAAAAAAACTTAAAACTCAGAACTCATTACCTTTATTAATGATGTACTTTTTCGCTTTCAATTGGTGCTAAGCCATTCTTTACGCGAAAATCATTAATTGCTGCTTTAATTGCATCCTCTGCCAATACCGAACAGTGGATCTTTACCGGTGGAAGGGCCAATTCTTCAACAATATCCATGTTATCAATTTTCATGGCATCGTCAATAGTTTTGCCTTTAAGCCATTCAGTAGCTAATGACGAAGAGGCAATAGCCGAGCCACAGCCAAATGTTTTAAATTTAGCGTCAGTTATGATATTGTTATCATCAACCTGAATCTGCAGGCGCATTACGTCGCCGCACTCTGGTGCACCAACTAAACCGGTTCCAACCTTAACGTTGCTCTTATCTAAAGTGCCGACGTTACGCGGGTTGGTGTAGTGATCAATTACTTTATCTGAATAAGCCATATTCTTGAGTTTTAAGTCTTAAGTTATGAGTCTTGAGTTGAATTATAAATCCTAAACCGCAAGCTCTAAATTCTAATTTATCAATATCTATAATACCTGATTTCTAAATCCGAAATCGAAATTCCGAATTCCGAAATCAATTAATGTTCTGCCCACTCAATTGAATCCAGGTCGATGCCTTCTTTAAACATTTCCCACAGTGGTGAAAGTTCGCGCAAATGGGTAACTGATTTTTTGGTTACTTCTATAGCATAGTCCACTTCTTCTTCTGTAGTGAAACGTCCCAATCCAAACCGGATAGATGAATGTGCCAAATCGTCTGATAATCCTAAACTCTTTAATACATATGATGGCTCAAGCGAAGCTGATGTACATGCTGAACCGGAAGAAACAGCCAGGTCTTTCATTGCCATCATCAGGCCTTCACCTTCTACATATTTAAATGATATGTTAGCTACATGCGGTAAACGGTGTTCCACATTTCCATTCACATAACTTTCCTCCAATTGCAACAGTGAAGTTTGTAGTTTATCGCGTAAAGCGGATAAACGTTTTGCTTCACTTTCCATTTCCAGGGCGCACAGTTCGCAAGCTTTGCCAAAACCAACAATACCGGGAACATTTAATGTGCCCGAACGCATACCACGCTCGTGGCCGCCACCATCCATTTGGGCGGTAACTTTAACTCTTGGCCCCTTGCGGCGAACATATAATGCACCAACACCTTTAGGGCCATACATTTTATGCGCCGAAAATGCCAGCAGGTCAATACCATCAGCAATTACATTAACCGGTATTTTACCAGCTGCCTGTGTAGCGTCGGTCATGAACAAAGCGCCAAATTTATGTGCAATGGCTGCAATTTCTTTAATGGGTTGTATAACACCGATCTCGTTATTGCCATACATGACAGATACCAGTATGGTTTCACTGGTCATGGCGGCTTCCAGTTCCTGCAGGTTTATTAAACCATCAGACTGTACAGGTAAATAGGTAACTCTTGCACCTAATTTCTCAATGTGTTTGCAAGTATCCAACACCGCTTTATGTTCGGTAGTTGTTGTAATGATATGATTACCCTTGTCCTTATACATTTCAAAAACGCCCTTGATCGCAAGGTTATCAGCTTCGGTAGCACCTGAAGTGAAGATGATTTCTTTTTCACTTGCACCAATCAGTTTAGCTATCTGCTCACGTGCATAGTCAACCGCTTCTTCAGCTACCCATCCAAAGGCATGGTTACGGCTCGCCGCATTACCAAATTTCTGGTTGAAATAAGGCAGCATAGCATCAAGCACCCGTGGATCCATAGGTGTAGTAGCATTATTATCCAGGTATATTGGAAGATTCATATCGTATTTTATTAACAACACAAAGGTAAGCAAAGTTTTTATTTAAAATCATTACAAACAAGGGTAAATAATCAGTTAAAGGTAATTATTTACAATATTTGGACATGAAACAGATCGAGCATATTGGTATCGCGGTAAAGGATATTGAAAGCGCGGGGCAGCTATTTAAAAAACTATTAAATACTTCGATCTACAAAGTTGAAGCTGTTGAATCAGAGGGTGTTAAAACGGCTTTTCTACAAACTGGGCCAAATAAAATAGAGCTGCTGGAAGCCACCCGGGCCGATAGCCCGATAAGTAAATTTATTGAGAAAAGAGGAGAGGGTATCCACCATATTGCCTTTGATGTTGAGGACATAGAAGCCGAAATGAAGAGGCTAAAACAGGAAGGGTTCGTGCTTTTGAACGATAAACCCATCCCGGGAGCCGATAATAAACTGGTTTGTTTTGTTCATCCAAAGAGCGCAAACGGGGTTTTGATCGAACTTTGCCAGAACAAACCGGGCCCCCTCTAAATCTCCCCCGGTAGGGGAGACTTTTAATTCATGGTACGCGATAAAATATATAATACATTCAAACTCCACATTATAATTGCTCGATATTGCCGTACGGCTTTTCAAGTCTCCCCTACTGGGGGAGATTTAGAGGGGGCTTTGGGCTCGGCAATTCAACATTTGTAAATTCACTGATCCTGCTTAGGTCCAAAACGATCCGCCCATCGTCATCCCGGTCAAATGCTGGTTTAAATTTGGCGCCCCATACCATATTCTCAAATTGATAAGAGGTGCGGGAGTGTACCGTTTGCGCAAAGGTGTCATCAAAAGCACGGAGTAATATCGCAAAGGTTGCCTGCGTATTTTTTAAATCATCGGGCGTCATGTCCTTTAAAGGGCTGTTTTCGTCCAGCGGGTGCACCACTGTCCAGTTTAAGGTTAATATGCTCACTTTTCGCCGCTCAACTTCCAGTTGAAAAAACCTTCTTACCGGTTTGCCGTTAACATCCTCATTATACGAGAAAATAATCTCAATCTCCAGGTCGATCAGGATGTTGCGTCTCATGTTGGCCAGTCTGAACATTAATCCCTGGCATGTTTCCAGGTAAGGAGCTATCAGTAAGTTCTTGCTGTAAACAATTTTAGCCGATGGTTTCGAAAAGCGCCCGTACAATAAACCAGTCGCCAATGCAAAAGCAAGAAGGCCCATCAAGGATTCTAACGCCGCCACACTGTTTGTAGCCATGCCGCTTGGACTGATATGCCCATAACCCACCGTTGAAATAGTTTGTGCCGAAAAAAAGAAGGCATCCCAAAACTGCTGGTAGGGAGTTGTCCCTTCGGAGCCATTGAGGTGGTTGACCCCGATAGTCATATAAATAAAAGCAAACACAATGTTGAGGATTGCATAACAGGTTAGCACAAGCAACCAGAACTTAGTCCAGCTCATCGTGATCAGCGTATGGTAATTGTCTTCCGTATGAAAAAATGACAGGCCCCTGCGCTTTACATTTATGGACCCGTCCTGCTTTATTAATGGCTGACTTTTGATTACCGGCTGTGAACCAAAGCCAAGGTCATCTTCCGGGTTGAATTTTTTTTGACTGCGTATCGACATTTTTGTTGGTTGATTGTGTTGATTAAGTTGTCCCAATAGCTATCGGGAGGGTTGATTAGGTTGGGTAGGAGTTAACATTTTCCCGCTCACTAAATCAACTACTCACCCAATCAACTACCTCGCTTAATCAACCAAATTTATCATTCTGCTTGCTTTTAGGAAAAACTATTTCCATATTTGTCGCACAAATGATAATTAAAATATTAAACAATAGCTGGTGGCTTAAAGAGTAATCGTAAGGCAAACCTGTTTTTGTTAAAAATATATACAGAAGGGTTGCCGTACGGTAACCCTTTTTTTATGTCCGACTCCCCGACAAAGGGGCGTAAAGGCGTGAAAGTTGAAGTTTATTATCCGGATAATATATAAGAAATCCCAATTGGGGTAGAGCATGAAAAAAATATTAAACTATCTTTTTGAAAATAAGACATTTTCGAGGGAGCAGTCAAGGGAAGTTTTGACGAGCATAGCTAAAGGTGACTTTAACAATTCGCAAATGGCGGCCTTTATGACGGCCTATTGCATGCGTAGTATAACAGTAGATGAGCTGGAGGGTTTTCGTGATGCCATGCTTGATCTTTGCCTTCAAACCGACCTGGAAACGAACGAACTGATAGACCTTTGCGGTACGGGCGGAGATAGCAAGGATACTTTCAATATTTCCACATTAGCCTCATTTGTTGTAGCAGGGGCGGGGTATAAAGTGGCCAAACATGGTAATTATGGAGTGTCATCCGGTTGCGGCTCATCTAACGTAATGGAGTTTTTAGGTTACCGGTTTACAAATGATATAGACCAGTTAAAAAGGAGCCTCAACACATCAAATATTTGCTTTCTTCATGCGCCTTTGTTCCACCCGGCCATGAAAACAGTTGCGCCAATACGCCGTGAACTGGGTGTGAAAACTTTTTTTAATATGCTGGGCCCCTTGGTTAACCCCGCAAAGCCCAATAACCAGCTGGTAGGCGTATACAACCTTGAACTGGCCCGGGTATACGCCTATTTATACCAGAAATCAGACATAAAATACACCATTCTGAATGCATTGGATGGTTATGACGAGGTTTCGTTAACCGGGGATTACAAGACTTTTTCGGCCGAAGGGGAAAAAATAAACAGCATAGAGAGCCTTGGTTTTGAAAAGCTTAAGCCCGAAGAAATTACAGGCGGCAGCACAGTTAAGGAATCCGCGGATATATTTATGAATGTATTGAAAGGGGAGGCAACACCCGCGCAAAACAATGTGGTACTGTGTAATGCGGCGCTGGCTATTAAAACAATCCGCCCCGAAAAACTATTTGGAGATTGCTTTTATGAGGCTGACGAGGCATTAATAAGTAAAAAAGCATTACGGAGTTTCGAAACTTTGGTGAGCAGCAATTAAATAACGGCTTAGACTACTGCAATAATGAAAATAAAGGTTTGTGGTTTAAGAAATCCGGAAAACATCAATGAGCTCGGAGCATTGGACCCCGATTACATGGGTTTTATTTTCTACAGGCAATCTCCAAGGTTTGTTGCAGATTTGCAGGCCAAAACATTGGCTATTTTGCCAAAAAACATTTATAAAACGGGAGTATTTGTAAATGAAGATGCAGAAGAAATAATCCGATTAATAAGCGCTTATAACTTTGATGCGATCCAATTGCATGGGAGTGAAAGCCCGGAGTTTTGTAATTTGTTCATTGGCAAAGTAACAGTGATCAGAGCATTTGGAATTGATGAAAACTTTGATTTCGGGCTATTAAGCGATT
>JANYAB010000254.1 GCA_025355225.1 Bacteroidota bacterium | reverse complement strand
TATCTCCATTCTGAAGTTCAACTTTGGCCTCATCGATATCGGAAGTAATAAAATCAAAAACTTCCCTTATGTCCGTTGAACCTTGTACTTTCTTATCGTAAAATTGTATCGCATCCCTCACCCCCTCTTTATATTTTTCATAAGGCATAGTAATCGGCAACGGTTCTGATGCATTCATTTTCCGCTGCATTTGCCTGATATACCAGTCGCCGCTAAATAAGCTCAGGTTAACAATACGCACATCGGGCCGTATATTCTCCACTTCCTGGTCATACCATAATGAGTAAGTATCGTTATCCCCATAGGTAAACAAAATAGCATTCGGTGGGCACGAGATCAGGTAATTATAGGCCATATCATGCGGGGTTAGTTTGGTTGAGCGGTCATGAGCCCCCCATTCTTTGCTGGCCAATAATACAGGTACCAGCAGGCAAATGGCCGTTGCTCCAACAGCCGCCATTTTAGGATTTATCCATTGCCTCGCAAACTCGGCCAGCGCAATTGCACCCAGGCCAATCCATATGGCAAAGGCATAGAATGAGCCTACATATGAATAATCGCGTTCACGCGGCTGCACGCTTGGCTGGTTTACATAGATCACGATGGCTAAGCCGGTAAAGAACCACAATAAGGTAACTATCAGCGCATCCCTTTTATTACGTTGATAATGATAAATAACCCCCAGCAAACCTAATATCAATGGTATCGCATACAAAGGCGTATAAGTAGGGCTGTTTATTATTGTTTTGGGCAAATGCTTACCACCGTCAAAAATTCCGGTTGTCCAGTTACCATCAATGCCTTCTGTACTTTGCTGGCCATCCATCTGGTTGTACCGACCGGCAAAATTCCATAGAAAATATCTGAAATACATATTTCCCATTTGCCAGCTTACCATCCACTTCATGTTATCAACAAAAGTAGGCACATCGGTATCCGATAAATGCAGCCACTGCCTGTAAAACTGTGCGTCTTGCGCATAGGAGCCATCTGAGTTTTCGGTATTATACATCCGCGGTAAAATGGTGGTGTGGTCATAAACCGTATTCAGTTTTTTCCCGGCTACCTCATAATTTTTTTGGCCTTTCCGGTAAATGATACTACCTTCAGTCTGGTCGGTAGCTTTGGCATCAAAGTAAGGGCCGAAAAGCAACGGCGTTTCACCGTATTGAATCCGGTTCAGGTAGCCATATAGCGTAAATGCGTTATCGGGATGCGAATTATCCAGATTAGTATTGGCTGTCGCACGGATAGGAATATACGCAAACGAACTGTAGCCTAAATAAATAAAAGCTATGCACAGCAGCGCCAGGTTTAATGCCGGTTTATTGTTGCGGATGCTGTACCAAATACCAAATACAATTAAACCTATCAATATTAAAAAGAAGAATAACGCTCCCGTGCCGAAACCCAAGCCTAATGTATTGACAAAGAACAGGTCAAAGTAAGCGGCAATTTCCACGGTATATCCTCTGATACCATACTGAACAAAACCCAGGATAAGTATACTTATAAGGAAGGCGACCAGGGCACTTTTGGAATTAATATTTTTGTACCTTCTGAAATAATAAACCCCGACAATAGCCGGGATGGTCAGTAAATTGAGCAGGTGTATACCGATGGATAAACCGATAATATAGGCAATAAAAACGATCCATTTATCAGCGCCGGGCTCATCCGAATGGGCATCCCATTTTAATATGGCCCAAAAAACAATGGCTGTACATAACGACGATAATGCAAATACGATGGTCTCAACAGCGGAGAACCAGAAGGTATCCGTAAAGGTAAAAGCCAAGGCGCCAACCAAACCACCGCCCATGATCAGGATCGTTTTTTGGGTATCAACTTCTTCACCTTTATTGATGAGCAGTTTCTTTGCAAGGGCAGTAATGGTCCAGAAAAGGAACATAATGGTTGAGCCGCTCGCCAGCGCCGAACCCATATTGGTAAAATAAGGCACTTTGGCATTATTACCGAATGAAAGCAAGGAAAACGCCTTGCCGATCATAGCGAAAAGCGGGTAGCCGGGTTGGTGGGCAACCTGTAAGCGATAAGCGCAGGAAATAAATTCGCCGCAGTCCCAAAAGCTTACAGAAGGCTCTAAAGTTAAAATATAAGTAGTTGAGGCTATAGCAAAGCAAAGCCAGCCTAAAAGGTTGTTGATCTTATTGTATTGCATGGACTAATAATGAGTATATTATTTTGCGGGGCAAATATCAATATTTTTATAACTTAATTATTATTAATTGCAGCCCGCTTAACATCTTTTAACAAAACGTCATCGAAATTATAAAAAAATTGTCTGAACCTTTGATTAAACTGATTTTTTGATTGAATTGAAATTGAACAATATTCATAATAAAAATCATTCTAATCAACTTAATCAGCGGTTCAGACAATCAAAGGTTCAGACTACCTTCCCATTAATTTCGAAAACTTACTGCTATAATCATTCACCTGGGCCTGCAATTTACTGCTTAGGGCAGTTTGTTCATTAGCCCGTGTTTGCTCAAGAATACCGTTTAAAACCGAAACACCTAACTGTACATCCTGTGTATTTACATCGCCGGGGCTGTTTTGCAATAAATTATAATTATAGTCCAATTGGTCGGTTACGTAGTTGTCCACGCTGGCTACGTATTTATTGGCCATACTATTGGCGTGCAGTCGGTAAGCAGTATCAATAATGAAGTACTTAGCTTGTGTAATGCTCATATTAGGATAGATATCCGGCATTTCGTTATCATACTTTTGCAGGGCCTTAAGGGCAAGATCATTATGGCCATCATGCATCAGCCCTTGTGTTAACTCCAAAAATGTAGAAGTAATTACCGGGTAAAATAAATCGGTTGATTGCTCGTCCAGGTACTTCGCATGTTTAAAGTTGCCCCATTTAAATTTAGTCATCAGGTTATCGTACATCACCATGCTGTTCACTTTTGTTTGCTGATCATTTTTCTTATCCGTCTTAAATGGGATAAGGTGGTAAACAAAGCCCTCTTTATAAAGGTAGGGTTGCAAACCATTCAGGTCCTTGCCGCCTGTGGTAGTGGTAAAGCATATCGGCCGTTTCCAGTTATTATGGGATAATATGTCCATAAAGGCTATATTATCTTTGGTCATGTAGTTTCCTGTAAACTTCCATTCCATCTTATCAGCTATTCGGGCCCTCTGCTCAGGCTCAACCACGCCATTTTTAACCACGTCATCGGCATTTACCGTCATTTTAAAGTTTTTAGTTGGCAAATAGTTCATCTTCGAACCATCCTGCATTTCTACTTTGGTATTAACATCATCCGATGTAATAAAATCAAAAACATCCTTCAGCTCCACCGAGTCTGATATTTTCCCGTCGCTAAAAGGGATGAAATCACGGGTACCCTGCTTGTACTTATCATACGGCATGGTGATTGGCAAAGGTGCCGACTGATTCATTTTGCCCTGCATCTGGTGGATATACCAGTCGCCACTAAAAAGGGTATTGATCACAATGCGCACATCAGGCCTTATGCCTTCCACTTCCTGGTCGTACCATAACGAGTAAGTATCGTTATCAGCGCCGGTAAATAATATGGCATTGGGCGGGCACGAGATCAAATAATTATAGGCCATGTCATGCGGAGTCAGTTTAGTCGACCGGTTATGCGATTTCCATTCCTGCTTCGCCATCAATACCGGAGCTACCAACAGGCAAAGTACAATTGCAGCAAAACTTGCGGTTGTAGCATTTGCTTTTTTGCGGATGATCTCTGCCAGCGCTATAACGCCAAGCCCAATCCATATAGCAAAAGCATAGAACGAGCAGACGTAGGAATAGTCGCGTT
>JANYAB010000208.1 GCA_025355225.1 Bacteroidota bacterium | reverse complement strand
TGTGGAATTAACACCCGGTGATATGCCTGTGCACTTATTTAGTATAGAATTGTAAAAACAAAAAGATGGCTAAAACAAATGTCATTGGCAGAATAAATGCACTATCACTGAATAAGCCATGGGCAGCGCTTTCACAGGATAAAAAGGCGATTGCCTGGCTGGAAGAAAATGTATTTTATGAATACATGCGCAAATGCCGTTGGTTTGCCGGCAAGGCGCGCATGATAAAATTTTTAAAGGTACAACAGTTATTAACCATGCCGATTGATGACAGCGTGGCCTATCTGGTGATCCTGCACATTGGCTACACTTATGGAGATGAAGAAAAATATGCCATGCCCATTTCTTTTCTTCCGGATGATTACGATTTGATAAGGCAACTTAACCCAAAAGCTTTTATTCACAAGATAGTTGTTGAAGGAAAACCGGGCTGGCTGATTGATGCGATATATGATTTTCGTTTTCAGACAGAACTATTTAAAAACATTTGGGACAATGCTTCCACAAAACAAGAGCAAGGGGCTTTAAACTATCACCACGGAAAGGGCTTAGCCCTAACTGATGAGGATATGGGCTATTTATGTGTAATCCCTGATCTGGAGCAAAGTAATTCGTCACTCATATTTGGTAATAAATACTTTTTTAAACTCTATCGCAAGCTTTTCCGCGAGATCAATCCGGAGGTTGAAATGCTGCAGTTTTTAACTGAAACTGGTGGTTTTAAAAATATCCCTGCCTATTGCGGCAGTTTGGTTTATGAACGTCCGGGCATTCCACCTGTCACGCTTGGGTTGATGATGCAGAAGGTGGCAAGTAAATCAGATAGTTGGGTAGCAACAGGTGACGACCTCAATGATTTCCTGTTTTTCTTTGTTGATAAGCATTTTAGCATTCACGACCAGGTATTTGAAAAAGTTGAACTGCTTGGAAAGCGAACCGCTGAAATGCACCTTGCTTTATTATCTGAAAATGAAGATGAAGCTTTTAAGCCTGAACGCTACAATGCTGATTACGTGAAATGGCTACAGGAAAGTTTAGCCAAATTATTGAACAAACGCATCACCCTATTAAATGAAAATTATTCCCGGCTGGATAAAAATGCAAGGGACCTGGCGGATGACTTCATCAGGAGTGAAAATATAATCAAGAATTTTTTTGAGAAGATAGCCAGCAACGATTTAAAATCATTGCGCATACGTATTCATGGCGACTATCATTTGGGGCAGGTGCTTTTTACCGGAACAGACTATTTAGTGATTGATTTTGAAGGTGAGCCGGAAAGTTCCATTGCCGACCGCAAAATAAAACATTCACCACTGAAAGATGTTGCCGGCATGATACGTTCGTTTCATTATGCGGTTTGCGCGAAACTCTATTTTAGTGAGGAAACCAGGGGTATTGACCCTTTACGTCTACAAAAAGCGGCGGACAGGTGGTATAGGCTGATAACCGATGCATATATAGATGCATACATGCACACAATGGGTGATATATCGGCTATATTTGGTAACCGAACGGAGCTTAACTTTTTATTGCAGTTGCACTTGCTCGAAAAGGCGGTGTATGAATTGGGATATGAACTGAATGGGCGTCCAGACTGGATCAGGATACCTTTAAAAGGGATACAACAAGTATTGTTTGAAATAGAAAAATTTAATAGCTAATAGAGCCTGCAGGCTAAAAAATATGGCAAAACAGAAAATTGATACCGCAAATGAAGCAAAAGGCAAAAGCGCCGATGCAAATAAGGTTAAACCTGCCGCAAAGAAAGCAGTTGCAAAAGATACAACCGTGAAAAAAGTTCCGGCCCCTAAAAAGACTATTGATAAGTCAGAAGCAAAAACGAAAACTGGTGTTTCAACCGAAAAAAAGCTATCCTCAAATAAAAAGCCTATGCCGGCAAGTACCATAAAAAACAGTGTTGAGGTTTATAGCCGTTTTACTGATTTTGATATTGGCTTGTTTAAGTCGGGCAAACATTATAAATTATACGAGAAATTTGGCTCGCACGTGATCGAAGTTAACGGCGTTGTCGGAACTTACTTTGCCGTTTGGGCTCCCAATGCACAATATATATCCGTTATAGGAAATTTTAATTACTGGGATCGGGGTACGCATCCTTTATTTGTACGTTGGGATGGTTCGGGGATCTGGGAAGGATTTATCCCTAATATTGGTGACAGTGAAACTTATAAATATTTTATCCGGTCATCAACCGGCGAGGGCCTTGAGAAAAGTGATCCCTTTGCATTACGTTGGGAAGAACCGCCGCGCACATCATCTATAGTTGCCGATACTTACTTTGAATGGAGCGATTCAAAATGGATGAAAGATCGCCACGAATTTAATTCATTAGACAAACCTTTTTCAGTTTATGAGGTGCATATCGGGTCCTGGGCACGCAGCCCCGAAAGCCCTGATGCATTCTATACCTATGAGCAGTTAATAGATAAGCTTGTGCCCTATGTAAAGGAAATGGGCTTTACTCATGTGGAGTTTATGCCAATTGCAGAGCACCCTTATTATCCGAGCTGGGGATACCAGATAAGCGGTTACTATGCTGCATCCAGCCGCTATGGCACCCCAAAACAACTAATGAAGCTGGTAGAAGCTTTTCACCACGCAGAAATTGGTGTAATATTGGATTGGGTGCCTTCGCATTTCCCTGGCGATATCCATGCTTTATATAAATTTGATGGAACGCATTTGTATGAGCACGCCGATCCAAGAAAAGGTTTTCATCCGGATTGGAAGTCTTATATTTTTAACTATGGAAGAAATGAGGTTCGGGCATTCCTGATCAGTAATGCGCTGTTCTGGCTGGACCGTTATCATATCGATGGGTTGCGTGTAGATGCGGTCGCATCAATGCTTTATCTTGATTATTCAAGAAACCATGGAGAGTGGGAGCAAAATCAATTTGGAGGTAACGAAAACCTGGAAGCGATATCGTTTCTGAAAGAGTTTAATGAGGCATGCTACAGCCATTTCCCCGATATCCAAACTATTGCAGAAGAGTCGACTTCGTTTACAGGAGTAAGCAGACCAGTATTTGCCGGTGGCCTGGGTTTTGGAATGAAGTGGATGATGGGTTGGATGCATGACACCATAAAATACTTTTCAACTGACCCGCTATTCCGCAAGTATCACCATAACCAGATCACATTCAGCCTGATCTATGCCTTTACCGAAAATTTCATGCTGCCTTTTTCGCATGATGAGGTAGTTTATGGCAAAGGATCGATGCTGCGTAAGATGCCAGGCGACGAGTGGCAGCAATTTGCTAACCTGCGATTGGTTTATAGCTATATGTTCACCCATCCCGGCAGCAAATTATTATTTATGGGTGCCGAGTTTGGCCAGGGCGGAGAATGGAATTTCAGTCAATCCCTGGAGTGGTATGTTCTCGAATATCCGAATCACCGGGGTATACAGGAAACAGTAAAAGCTTTAAATAAATTATACAAAACCGAGCCGGCACTATACGAGAAAAGTTTTGAAGGCGCTGGCTTTGAATGGATAGACGGCGGCAATGCCAATGATTCCATCCTGATCTATAGCCGTAAAGGGAAAAGTACAAAAGATGACCTGGTTGTTGTCCTCAATATGACCCCAACTCCTCATCATAGTTTTCGTGTAGGTGTACCTGCAGATGGTAAGTGGATCGAAATATTCAACTCGGATGATAAGAAGTTCTGGGGTAGCGGGCTTACCAACGGTAGCACAGTAAAGACCGAAGTGGTTTTGTGGCACGGCAGACAAAACTCTATTGTTGTTGATCTGCCTCCTCTTGGAGCTTCGGTGTTTAAACGGGTTAAATAACTAAAAAGAACATACATAATCAATTTAAACATATCGTTTTGCAAGGGGGCGATGCTTTACATTCGAAGCTATTATGAGCTATAAGTTTTTCTACCTGTACTTCGCAGGCGGCTGCGTTGCCCTGCTATTGCTTATTTATCAGGTAGTAGCTTATTATCCTGCGTTAAGCATCGTTGGCGTATTATTTAATGTGATCCCCATAGTGCTGCTGTATTATATGGCTTATAAGGTACGACGGGAAAAAGAGGATAAAGATATGATGTAATTGGCTGGTTTATTTGGGTTTGTGGTATATTTTACGGAAATTGTATCAACCTTAAACAGACAATTCATCCAGATGAAAAAGCTTCTTTATATTATCCCCTTGGCCATAGCCTGCCTATATTCCTGTAAGCAGCAAAATGGTACAACAGTTGCGGCGTACTTCGCCCCGGTTGATTCAGGGGTCCAAGTTGCCGGCATTAAACTGGTTAGTATACAAACGCCGGTTGGCAAATTCAGGGTGTGGACAAAACGCTTTGGTAACAACCCACGCATAAAAGTTTTGTTGTTGCACGGCGGTCCGGCCATGACGCATGAGTACCTGGAATGCTTCGAAAGTTTTTTCCCCAAAGAAGGTTTCGAAATGATTGAATATGACCAGTTAGGGTCCTTTTACAGCGATCAGCCCTGCGACAGCAGCTTATGGACAACCCCAAGATTTGTGGAAGAAGTGGAGCAGGTAAGAAAAGCCCTGAATTTCGACAGCAGTAATTTTTATTTGCTGGGCAATTCGTGGGGTGGGATATTAGCGATGGAATATGCTTTAAAATACCAGAAAAATCTGAAAGGACTGATTGTTTGTAATATGATGGCCAGCATTCCCGCGTATGAAAAGTATAATGCTGTTCTTAGAAGCCAGATGCGTAAATCCCTGGTCGATTCATTACAGAATTATGAGGCAAAAGGCATGTACAAAGATCCAACTTACCAGGCGTTAGTATTTTCTGAATATTATAACAAACATTTATGCCGTTTACCAGAATGGCCCGACCCCGCTATGCGCGCATTAAAACACGTAAATGAGGAGATATATGTAATGATGCAGGGGCCAAGCGAGTTTAAGGTTGGCGGACGATTGATCAAGTGGGATATAAGTAACCGGCTAAAAGAAATTACCGTCCCTACGCTAATGGTCGGTGCTAAATACGATACCATGGACCCTAACTACATGAAGTGGATGAGCACACAGGTAAAAAACGGTCAAAGTCTTTATTGCCCTAATGGTAGTCATTTAGCCATGTGGGATGACCAGCAAGTATTTATGGATGGCGTGATAAAATTTATTAAGAGTGTGGACGGAGCGAAGTAACTGAGCTATTATGTCCACTTTTCAGGGCGTTCCAATTTAAAATGTGGAACACCATGGAACACCCGGAACGGTATCAATAGTTAAAAAATTTAACTTTAAATGTACTGACAAAGTCGTGTCACTACTTTATTCAAATCTTCTTCGTAAATTTTTATATATCATTTGTTCAGCCACCAGGCAAGCTCTTTCGCCTTTCAATGCTGAACCGATCCCGGCTTAAATGCTATTTACAACAACCCATGCCGCTCAAGCTACATTGTACCGGCTTTCCATCATATAGTGGATTATTTGTGAAAATGATCCAAATTGCTCTTTGACATATTGAATAGCCCTGGTGGCGGGGATTATGAACTATTGTTTTAAGGTCGCGGATTGCAAATCCCGACCAACGAGAAAAACAATGTCCAAAAGAGCATTGTTTTTATGCAGATATTCATATTGTACAAATCACCCTAAATAAATATATCTTTATGACACCCCCCGCTGGCACGGAAATTTATTAAGGGTTTGAACGCAGGAAAGTAGTTTTTTTAAAAAATTAATAGCATATGTTTGGTTTGTTCAGAGGGAAAAAAAGGAAAATAGAAAGCTGGGAAATGGCCTTATTGAGAAATACTATCAAGCAACTTCCGGCTGATTATCAATATCTTGAACCGCAAATAATTGAGGAGTTGCTTCGGGCCTCGTATATTGGATATGATAAACTTGTGCCAGAGTTTGTTGGCTTTTTTAAAAATTCCGATATGATCGATAAATTTGAGAACAGGAAGGAGAAAGGCTATAAAATTAAAGGGGTTAAAATTTATGATAAAAAAAATAACAAGCAATTGGATTATACAATTTATGTTTTTGAGGGAGTAATAGGTGGTTACTCAATAAAGGGGAGTAAAAAGTTTGATATTGATGTTAATCAGGTTGATATAAGTTCTTTTAGTAAAACTTTTATTGATAATCAGGATTTTAATAAACTTAGTAAGTTTCTTAGTGCAGAGGAACTTGAAATGCTTGATCCTGGTGATGTATATGAGGTTTTATTAAAAGGAAAATTATACTATCATCTTTGTGATTTAGAAGATGGTGATTTTATGGGGATTGATACTGACAAAGTGCTTTACAAAATAACACATGATCCTTTCGAAATAATTCCTGTAAACATAGATTTAGCGCAGGTTCTTTCCAATAATTAATTACTGGTTGCGATTCCTAACGAACAGTCAACCCATGTTTCATTAACGGACGATAATTGTATCGTTTCCGAACATTCAAAGACTTCTTCTTTTTTTATACTTGCCTAATTATCAATTTATTGTAATAAGGGCATACTATTGGTAGCAATAAAATGCTTAAAATCCATAGTTATGCTTAGAAATTACCTGCTGGTTGCTTTTAGAAATCTCACTAAAAACAAAGCCTTTTCATTTATCAATATTGTTGGGTTGGCTATTGGTATGGCTGCATGCCTCTTGATTTTGCAATACGTTTCGTTCGAGCTAAGCTATGATAACTTCCATGCGAAAAAAGACCGCATTTACCGTGTTAACCAGGACAGGTATGAAAATGGCAAATTAAGTACCCGTTGGGCGGGCGGGTCTTTTGCACCCGGTTCCGAATTTAAAGCCAATTTTCCCGAAGTAGAGGATTTTGTAAAAATATCGCCTGCGGGAGATATCCTGCTGAGCTATAAAAACCAGAAAATGCTGGTGGCGAACAATTATTTTGTGACCAACTCGTTCTTCAGCATTTTTTCTTACCCGCTAATAGCGGGCGATGCTAAAACAGCATTGACGGAGCCTAATACGGTAGTAATATCGCAAAGCGTGGCAGACAAATTATTTCACAACCAAAACCCTGTCGGTCAAACTGTTATCACTTATAATGATAAGGGTATGAAGGTGACCGGTGTATTTAAGGATATGCCGGAAAATACCCATATGAAAATTGATTTTATGCAATCGTGGCTCACCCTGTCAAAAATATACGCGCCCGGTATTGATACCCGTTGGTTCAATGACGGCTGCACCACCTACCTATTACTAAGGCCAGGCGTAAACCCCAGGGCCTTGGAAGCCAAATTTTTACCTGTTGTGAAGAAAGGTTATGAACAGTTTAAGGGATCAGGCGCATCCGCCGTTTATACCCTGCAGCCAATGCAAAGCATCCACCTGTATTCTAACATGATGTTTGAACTGCAGCCTAATGGCGACGGTAAATCAGTTTACCTGCTGTTGTTTGTGGCCATATTTGTGATCATTATCGCCTGGATCAATTATATCAACCTCGCAACAGCGAGGGGCATCGGCAGGGCCAAGGAAGTTGGCGTGCGCAAAACACTGGGGTCGGCAAAGGGGCAACTCATTATCCAGTTTATGTTAGAAGCAAGCCTGCTCAACCTGCTATCGCTCCTGCTGGCTTTTGTGCTCATTGTTATATTCCTGCCTATTTTGGGCAGTGTGGCAGAGTCACATATTGGGTTTGGTTTATTTTTAACTCCTGTTTTCTGGCTTACTGTAATTGGTATCCTTTTGGTCGGGTCCTTCTTATCGGGGTTTTATCCCGCCATTGTCTTATCGTCTTTCAGGCCGGTTGAGGTGATAAAGGGTAAATTATCTGCATCACCGCGCGGTATCATATTGCGCAAGGCGATGGTGGTTTTCCAGTTTGCTGCATCCATCTTTTTGCTGATCGGCTCGCTCACGGTGTTCAGGCAAATACAATATATGCAGAAGCAAAGCTTTGGTATCAATATCGATCAGACGCTGGTTGCAAAACCGCCGATAGCGAAGATCGACTCCTTTTTCCGGAACATGAAGGCGTTTAAGAATACCATTTTATCTGATCCGTCGGTAAAAGCCATGACGGTTTCCACATCAGTTCCGGGCGATGCGGTATCGTGGAATGCAGGTGGTATTAAGCCTCATGGAGCTGATAACTCGCAGGGCAAGCAATACCGCATTATCGCCGGTGATTACGATTATCTCAAATTTTATGACATGAAATTGCTTGCCGGCCGTAAGTTTTCAAG
>JANYAB010000203.1 GCA_025355225.1 Bacteroidota bacterium | reverse complement strand
GGAGGATGGCAATTTCAGAAATTTCTTAAGCTTTAACCGGCAATACCTGGATGAAGTAGGGTCTGAAGATTCATTTGGCCGTACTATTTGGGCGCTTGGTTATTTGATAGGATGTGCGGCGAGTAATTCTTATCGTGAATTTGCCATCGAGCTGTTCCGAAAGTCGATACCTCATTTTAAATCCCTGAAGCATTTAAGGGGAGTGGCCAATACGGCTATAGGTTTAAGCTTATACTTAAAGGTGTTTCCTACCGATGAGGGTTTGATTGACGAGTTGGCAATGCTTACCCAACCGTTGATTGATGCTTACGAGTGTCAGCAATCGCACAACTGGCAATGGTTCGAAGAGAAAATGACCTATGACAATGCCATATTACCGTTGGCTCTCTTACACTCGTGCGAGATAACAGGCAACGATAAGGCAAAACAGATCGCCCTGAAAACCATGGCATTCTTAGATGAATTAACATTGTCAGGCGGGTACCTGAGCCCCGTCGGTAACGATGGCTGGTATTACCGCGGTGGCACATTCCCTGCCTTCGACCAACAGGCCATAGAAACGATGGCGATGGTGTTGATGCATTTTCAGGCTTACCAGATATCCCGCGAACCCGAATACATTGAGAAAATGTTTTTGTCTTATAAATGGTTTCTGGGCGAAAATACATTACGGGCACCACTATACGATCACGAAACAAAGGGTTGCTGCGACGGATTGCTGCCCACAGGCATCAACCGTAACCAGGGGGCAGAAAGTACGTTGGCTTATCTTATATCACACCTCACTGTGCTAAAGGCATTCGAACTGGAGTACGAATATAACAGAACCGGGCAGCAACTGGAGACATGCTGAGTGAAAACATCGTGAGCCGCAGCCAAGAAATAATTTAATTAATGAGATTAGCCATATTAGCGCCGGTTGCATGGCGGACACCGCCGCGGCACTATGGACCCTGGGAACAAATTGCATCAAATATTGCAGAAGGCCTGGTAAAAAAAGGTTTGGACGTTACCCTGTTTGCAACCGGCGATTCGATTACTGCCGGTAAACTGGATGCCATTTGCGAAAAAGGCTACGAGGAAGACAGGAGCCAGGATGCCAAGGTTTTGGAATGTCTGCATATCAGTAACCTGATGGAGAAGGCTTCGGAGTTTGATATCATCCACAATAATTTCGATTTTTTACCGCTTACCTATTCAGCGCTCATTAAAACACCTATTGTAACTACCATACATGGTTTTTCTTCGCAAAAGATAATTCCTGTGTACAAAAAATACAATAGTTCGTCACATTATGTTTCCATCAGTAATGCCGACCGAAGTCCGGAATTGAAATACCTTGCTACTGTTTACAATGGCATTAATGTCGACGAGTTTGAATTTAACCCGGTGCCTGAAGATTACCTATTATATTTCGGACGGATACATCATGATAAAGGAACGGCTGAAGCGATTGATATAGCAAAAAAAAGCGGGCACAAATTGATAATAGCAGGCATTATCCAGGACGAGCGCTACTACAAAGAAAAGATAGAACCCCGTTTGGGTGACCAGGTAATTTATATCGGTAATGCGGGTCCGGAAAAAAGAAGCGAACTTTTGGGAAAGGCAATGGCTTTACTGCATCCCATCAATTTTAATGAGCCATTTGGATTAAGCGTAGCCGAAGCCATGCTTTGCGGTACGCCCGTGATCGCATTTAACAAAGGCGCCATGCCCGAACTGATCAGGCATGGTGAAACAGGCTTCCTGGTGAATGATGTATATGAGGCAACTGAAGCTATTCAATTAATTGGAAGTATTAGCAGGCTGAATTGTCACCAATGGGCATTATCGCAGTTCTCGGGTGATAAAATGGTAGATGATTACCTGGCGCTTTACCAAAAGATATTAAGCTGATAATTAGGTAAATACATTTTAACCGATATCCCTCAATACCTCCTGATTTTCTGTTGAATCACTTAATAATTCAGTCTGATAGGTGTAGTTGATCAACGGCCGCAATTTAGTTTCAACCGGTTGCGTATAGTCATCATTCTCCATAATTTCCTCTTGCTTGCGGGGCTCAATTTCACCTTCCTGCGCATAACGGTAACCTAATCTTTTGTTTTCCTCTTCAATAAAGGTAAAAAGTTCACCAAGGCAGGAATGAACAGCCTGCAGAAATTTGTAATTGGTTGATGTGAGACATTTTCCCGAATCTTCCGGTCCTTTGCCTGGCTCACAAAAATTGAGTTTTGTAATTATCCCGTTAATCAGCACAACCTCAAATTTTCCTTCGTTATGCCAGGTCAAATTATTTTTTATTTCTCTAAAATGGTCCATTTAAGTAATTTTTATTGCATATAATCAGGTAAACCGAAGAGTTAATTCAGCAGGATGCAAACCCCTTCTTAATGAGCTTTGGTCTAACTATTTCATTAACAATGGCTATGCCAAAATGAAATTTAGCAGAAGGAACACGTCAGCTGCAACAATGGATTTCAAGGTGCTAAATCAGAAAGGCATGAAATATTTAATAATAGAGGTTTAATTCTACTTTTTGGACAAAGTGAAATGTTGAACTATTAAAAATTCAGAATAATAATATAAAGGTATCCTCTTTTACAAGAGTTGATGTGGGGTAATGTGAGATTGCTACTATACAGGACTATTCAGTTTTGTATACAGTTATTTATTTTCGTCTTGTATCAGTTTATTGATCAGTTCGCTCATATCCACCTCTGCAAATGAGGTGGACGAATCCGATATCCCGTATGGGATGATCAATTTGTCATTATGCACTATCGCGCCGCAGGAGTACAAAACGTTGGGGACATATCCTTCCCGTTCCTCACTGTTTGGTATCAGTAAAGGTTCGTTCAGGCGACCTATTTCAATGGTAGGGTCGTTCAGTTTAAGCAGGCTTGCGCCCAAAACGTAGCGGCGCATAGGTCCCACCCCATGAGTTATCATTATCCAGCCGTGCTCAGTTTCAATGGGCGAACCGCAGTTGCCGATCTGGATAAACTCCCAGGAGAATTTGGGCTGTTGCAGTAAAACAGGTTTCTCCCAAATGTTGATCTTGTCCGAATACATAATGTAGTTATTGCAGCCGTCAATGCGTGATATCATCGCATATTTGCCATTTATCTTTCGGGGAAAGAGCGCGAGGTTTTTGTTTTGTGCACCTGCTCCATACAGGGGCATTATCCTGAAGTTATAAAAATCGTTGGTTTGCAACAGCTTGGGCATTATCAGTGCGCCATCATAAGCGGTATAGGTAGCGTAATAAGCAGAGCTTCCATCGTCATTCTTAAAATGCACAAACCTGGCATCTTCAATCCCTTTGCGTTCGTATTCAGATATAGGAAATATCACCCTGTCGGATATATCTGTGTCCAGCGAAAATACGATCTCATAATAAGAATCGGCAAGCCATAAAATTTTGTCATACTCCAGCTTCAGGATGTCGCTTTCCTGTAGTTTTTGGGAATCGAGTATGATGCGGCGCAGGTTTGAGTATTCAAAATGATGATCGAGCTGCGATTCTACTTCTTTAAGCACATCAATATTGATCTGTGTAGTTACTGCTTTTCCAAAAAATAATTTTTTATTGTAAACCGCGTTCCTCACAATTTCCGCCTCATCAATATAACTGCCGGATGGTATAACGGTAATATTGTTATCCCGGTCGATAAGTGCGCGACGGAACGTGATGGACGAGATATGCCCCTCGCCAACTGCCCTGAAACTGATAATCAGGCGCCTGTCACCATCTTCGAGTTCGGTTTGATCAGGGTCCTCTATAATAGATGGATTGAAGAACGCTGCCGACTCGATGGAATACTCATGCGTAAAATAGGATCCTATCAACAGCTTACGATAAACCGTCAGCGTATCATAGTCAATATTTAGTTCGGCAAACAGGGGTTTAAGCTTACTGCAATGCCGGCTTAAAACGCGGGTAATATTTCTATGGCGTTTAGAGTATTCCTGCAATAAAGGTGAAACAATTCCAAAGGTAATATCCTCACTTAGACCCATTACCAGTTGAATTACTTCTTTTGCACGGTCGTTCCCATTAAAAAAAAACCTGGCTATAACTCGTTTCGGATCGGGGTTTATTCTGTTAGGTTTTCGTACTATGGCAAGTCTCATACGGCAAAAAGTTTATTTATTAACAGCAACGCCCCCAAATTGATTGCCGCAATTTTACAAACCTTTTTTGTTTAAATCACAATAATGTGAAATGATATTGATTTGACGCGTTAGCCAATGAAATATCAAGAGCCCAAAAATGTATTTCAAAATATCAATCATCAATCATATTATCTTTAATAATGATATTTTCCTCATAAATTAGTGGTACCAATTAAATTATTTTTCTAACAGATGCATTTCTTGAAAGCGATATTAGATGAGATAACCGGCTTTTTCGGATTCGGTAATCTTATAGATATTTTAAAGTCCGGTAAATACGACGAGTTACTCACCTGGCATGGTATTACTTCTGTTTTAGGACCGCTTATTCCGTTTTTATTATTTATCGAAATCATCAGGGCGGCGTTTTATAAGCGGTTTAAAGTGATACATTATAAAATTTCATTCTTCACCTATGTCCTAAACGCCTTTGTCGGGCGGGTCATCTCCTTTGCAATGGTAGGCCTCTGCATCGGGCTGTTTGAGAAACACTCCATTTTTAAAACCTCGTTTACTTGGTACTGGTTTATATACGGTTATATTATTTGGGAATTTGCGCACTTTATTTATCATTACCTGGCGCATAAAGTTCGCTTGTTGTGGTGCCTGCACTCTACCCACCATGCACCCGAGGCCATGAATTTATCAATAACCTACGCGCATTTCTTTTTAGAGGCGCCTTACGCCGATATTATCCGAACCACTATTTGTATTTTACTGGGCGTTAATCCGGCCATGCTATTGGTTATTATGTTTATCGACGGCACCTGGGGGGCTTTTATACACATTGGCGAAAATTTGGTGCAGGATGCCCGATTTGGATTTTTAGGCAAGCTCATTCTCACACCGTCCCATCACCGGGTGCACCACGCTAAAAATCCCGCTTACATGGATACTAATTTTTGTAACCTGTTAAATATATGGGACAAAGTATTCGGCACCTACCAGCCAGAGGACCGAAGTATGCCTATTCAGTACGGTATTACCCGGAAGATGAAACCAAATAGTTTTTTGGACGCTTATTTTGGCGAGATAGTATTACTGGCAAAAGATGTGGCCAAAGCCCCCGGTATCAAAAACAAATTCCTGTATATTGTTATGCCACCAGGATGGAGCCATACCGGTGAACACAAAATGGCCAGTTCTGTAAGGAAGAAGTTTCTGGAAGAGAAGTCTGAACCGCAGATTAAGATGATTTAATGATGGCGCTGATCCAAACCGGTGGTTCTGAGTATTAAGTCCTGAGTCTTAAGTAAGAAAAGGAACAAATCCCGAACGACTTCAGACTTCCGACTTCCAACTAATAGGGTATCACAAACCAAAATGTTGATCCTTTTCCAACTGTGCTTTCAATATTAATATGTCCATTGTGCTGTTTGATTATTTCAGAAGAAATATACAAACCAAGGCCCAGGCCAGTGTATTTTTGCGATCTTTCATCAACCCGGTAGAAACGGTCAAAAACATAGGGTAATTTGCTTTCAGGTATTCCAATACCAAAATCTGTTATTGCAACTTTTATCCCGTCGGATAATTTTTCGACTTTTATAATTATTTTATCGCTTTCGGGAGAATATTTGATAGCATTAGATAACAGGTTTATCAAAACCTGTTCTAAAC
>JANYAB010000189.1 GCA_025355225.1 Bacteroidota bacterium | reverse complement strand
CGGGTTTGGATACGTCAAAAACAGCCAGGCAATTGTTATCTGCGTTGGCTATATACAGGGTTTTCTCGTCAGGAGATAATGCAAGCCCATTGGTGGTAGAACCCGTAAGCTTGGTGGGATAAAGCGCAGTCGATATTGTTTCAATTGTTTTGCCGGATGCGGTGCTGATGATGGAGACAGAATTATCATTGGCATTGGCTACAAACAAATAATTGCCTTTTTTATTCAGCAGCAATTCGTTGGGATGGTTGCCGGTTGTAAAGCTTTTAGTTAAACTTCCTGAAACTGTGCTGTAAATCGCCACCTTTTCATCTCCCCAGATGGAAATATACAAGTTCTTTTCATCCGGCGACAGGATACAACTGTAAGCCTCGGCAGGCAGCTTAACCTGCTTAATTGTATTTCGGCTTTTGGGGTCGATTACATAAAGGGAGCTGTCTTCTTTGGTTACTGTATACAAACGGGTGTTACTTCTATTTACTGCTATCCCTGTAGTGCAAATCTTATATTTCGGCCAGGATGATGGCGCTAACCTGATCGTGTCGGCTTTGCCAAACTTATTCCCTTCAATATGATAAGCCAATATCCGGTTGTCATTTCCGCCTGAAGCATACAGTATTTTTTCATCATGACTAAACGCCAGTCCGTACCATGATTTGCTTATTATTCTTTCATCCAGCAGCTTTTCATTTTTTGGGTCGATCAGCTGAACTGATTGCGTGCTTTGGCCGTTGTTGGTGACCGCCAGCAACCTGCCCGAAGAGGATAGCTGCATATTGAGCGGTAAATCGCCCAAAGGTAATGCACGTCCCGCCGGACTCAACTTCCAGCCGTTGGGTAAAAGTACCTGGCCGGTTTGTTTAATTTTGCCGGGAAGCTGGGCCTGAACTTGTAAGACAGCTATAAAGAGAATGATAGCGGTAAAAAAAAGTTTTTGTTTCATGGGTATGGAATGAAAGACAAATCAAAAATACAGATTGATTCAATGCAAATCCACCATTAACAAAAACTTAATATTAGCCCCACCTAAATCCTCCCCGGAAGGGAGGGCTTTAAATCCCGATCCTGAAAATAAATCAAAAAGTCTCCCCTACCGGGGGAGATTTAGAGGGGGCTTGGGGGCTTGGGAACTTATTGCAACAATTCGGGCTTTATCTTATCCGTGAATTCTTTGGCAAACTTATTCAGCTTGGGCTGTATCACATAAGCACAGTACGATTTATTGGGATTATCAGCAAAATAATTCTGGTGATAATCCTCTGCCTTATAAAATTCGCTTGCAGGGGTTACCTCTGTTACAATGGGTTTATCAAATACCTTTTCAGCGGTTAGCCTTTTGATCATTGCTTCGGCTTGTTGCCTTTGTTCGTCAGTATGATAAAATATAGCCGAGCGGTATTGTGTACCCACATCATTTCCCTGGCGGTTCAACGTTGTTGGGTTGTGAGTTCTGAAAAATACCAGTAAAAGCTCATCGAATGATATTTCATCGGCATCATATTCCAATTGGATCACTTCCGCATGACCGGTATCGCCATTGCAAATTTCCATATAGGTTGGGTTTTTGGTATGCCCGCCCATATAACCGGATGTTACTGATTTAACCCCTTTCAGGGTTTGAAATATAGCCTCTGTGCACCAGAAGCAACCATTACCAAATGTTATTTTTTTAATATTCATTAATAAAAGTTGAAAAGATATGATTAAACAAATATTTGATTTTTGATAGAACTTATTTATTTTTCAAAAACTCAATTAAGTTTTTAACATCGTTAAATTCATTCATAAGATTATCAAGATTCAACAATTTTAGTAGTTCAACACCATGTCGTACTTTATGATAATGTTCTTTTTTGGGAATATTTTTTGTCAATCTAATTAGTTCATCACTGGGATTTTCTATTTCTACAGGTCTTCTTTTGATTCTCGAACTGATTTCATGATTATAGAAATCATCCAAAATGGCAGGTTGAGAAAGAAACCAAGCCTCCATTTCTTGAACCATGAAAAATATTTTTGTTGATTGGTCTTCTAAATCCTCTTCTTTTAGAAATGCAGTTTTGAACGAATCTGGTTTGTCTAGGTCAATTACTAATAGAGGCTTATCATTAGGAAGTGGTTTCTTAAACTTGTTGATTGCTTGCGACTTCCCTTCTGCCATTCTTATACGAGGCATTTTCCCTTCTAATTTTTGCGAAAATAAAGAAGAAAAGCCCTGACGTAGGTCGCCATTTGTGTCATCTGTTGTGCCCTCAATGTATAAAACATATTTTTTCATATCAATTAAACAATTCTAATATCTATTGCCCCCAATGTCTCCTTGCCTCCACATTTTCCCTACGCTAAAGTTTTCATACCAATCTTTGAAATCACTTTCCTTAAAGGAATTCACACAAGTTGCGTTATTTTCATTCTTTTCGAAAATCCTAACATTTTCTAACTTAAAATTATTTAACAGGTTTTCAGAATGAGTGGCTACAAAGATTTGAGAACTATTTGCCGCATGTTTAATAGAATTAGAAATTGTAAGAACCATATCCGGATGCAAACCAACTTCAGGCTCATCAATGCAAATCAAACTACCCCTTTTTTCGTTATAGAGTATAGATAATAAACATAAAAACCTAAGTGTTCCATCAGAAATATTTGTAACATGTATTGATTTATTTAAATTTTGCTCTTCAAGCATAAGTTCAATATTTCCACCAATAATATTAAAATTGAAATCAGTATAAGCTTCATTAATGTCCTTAAGTAATTTTTTGATTATTCTGAAATTATTTTTGTCGTTAATATTTAAAGTATTTAATACTTGTGGTAAATTACTTCCATCAGGTAAAAGCTTATTTTCAGTAGTTGCTATAACGGGTTTTCTTATTTTACTTGTGGGGGTTGTATCAAAGTAATCGTAAATAACGATATCTGCGATAGCTTTTCTTATTGTTGACAAAGCAAAATACCTATCTGGATCTGTTATGTCTTTGAATAGAGCTGAGGACTGTGGATCGAGATCTGAATATTTTACTAAAGCTGTTTTATTGTATTGATTTGCTTTTGTCAGAGCGACTCCCGAACCATTTGAAATTTCCAAATATATCCAGGGATTTCGATTATCATCTTTTGGTTGAAATATTTTTTCTTCAATATAAAAATTAGAGGTATAAGGAACTTTTCTAATTGAGATATTGTAAAATACATTTTCTGTAAAACCAAAACCATATTTTTTTATCACACTAAAGTCAAGCTCGTATTCCAAAGAAATAGCAGAATCACTATTATTTGAATAATTAAAAATTGCATCAAAACCACCCCAACTTTCGATAATAAGCTTTTTAAAACCATCACCTGAGACCCCTTCCTTTAATAATTTAATCGCTTTTAATAGATTTGATTTACCTACTCCATTTATGCCTACAAGAATATTTTCACCTTGACAAAAATCGACTTGACAATTATTAAAGCTGAAAAAGTTATTTAATTTTAAACTTTTGATCATTTTTATTACGTGTTAATCATCGTAAATGTAATAATAGGGTTTTATTTTATTAGTCTGATATTTTGATTTTTTGATTCGTGCACAGTTATTTCTCCTCTAACCTGATTATTAATGTTATGTACTTTTGTATTTTAAACTGTTATTTATTCAATTTGCCAAAATATATCCGTAAAACATTTCTAATTTAGTGTCCGATATACATTTATAAATCTTTAATACTCTTGTCCATGTCTGTTCCATCTTTTGCATCAAAAGGCAAATCATTTTTCCTGCTTATCGTATTGGTATCGCTTATTAATTTCAGCGTATCCGGACAAACTCGCTCGGTGGCTGATTTTGACAAAGACTGGCATTTTCATTTAGGAGATGTCAGCAGCGCTGAAAACCCGGCAATGAATGATGACGCATGGCGCACGCTTGATTTGCCGCATGATTGGAGTGTTGAAGGCAAATTCAGCAAAGATAACCCGGCTACACCCGAAGGCGGTGCATTGCCCGGCGGCATAGGCTGGTACCGTAAAGCATTCATGGTTCCGGCAGCATCAAAAAACAAGAAGGTATATATCGATTTTGATGGCGTATATCAAAAAAGCACGGTTTGGATAAACGGGCATCAACTGGGTTTCAGGCCAAACGGGTATATCTCTTTCCGGTACGATTTAACTCCTTACTTAAAATTCGGCGGTAAAAACAGTATTGCGGTTAAGGTGGATAACTCTGTTCAGCCTAACTCACGCTGGTATTCAGGTTCTGGTATTTACCGTAATGTTTGGCTGGTAACCACTGATAAAGTGGCAATTGATCATTGGGGAACTTATGTAACCACACCCAAAGTGAGCAGCGAAAGTGCAACGGTTGAATTAAAAACAAGCATACGAAATAGTTCGGGCAAACCGCACGCCATAACTTTAGTTACTTCGGTCTATGATGCTGCCGGCAAAATGGTTGGTGGCAAAACCTCCGCAGGAGTACCTTTAAAAGATTCGTTGACGTCCGTTGACCAAGAGATGAGCGTTAATCATCCGAAATTATGGTCGACTACAAATCCTTACTTATATAAAGTGGTAACCAAAGTCATCGAAAATAATAATGCCGTTGACGAATATACTACAACATTAGGCATCCGCTATTTCAATTTTGATGCGGATAAAGGCTTCTCGCTAAATGGCAAGACGGTGAAAATATTAGGCGTATGCGATCACCACGACCTGGGCAGCCTTGGCGCTGCAATTAATACCCGCGCGCTAGAACGTCAACTACAAATGCTAAAAGCGATGGGCTGCAATGGTATCCGTACCTCGCACAATCCGCCCGCTCCCGAACTGCTTGATCTTTGCGATAAAATGGGCTTCATCGTGATGGACGAAGCCTTTGATTGCTGGGAATGGAAAAAGGCCAAATATGATTACCACCTGTTTTTTAAAGAATGGCATAAACGCGATCTCGAAGATCAAATACTTCGCGACCGCAACCATCCAAGTGTAATTATCTGGAGCATCGGCAACGAAATACCGCAACAAGGCGATACCAGCGCGTTAAGACTGGCACCCGAACTGGCCGGCATAGTACATAGTCTTGATAAAACCCGCCCTATCACCACGGCAAACGACCGCCCGGATACGTCCAATAAGATCATTAAATCGGGCGCTATCGACCTGATCGGATATAATTATCACGAGTTTGATTATGGCAAGTTCCACGCCAGGTATCCCGGCAAAAAGTTCATCGCTACAGAAACCACTTCGGGCCTTGAGACCCGCGGGCATTACGATATGCCGTCGGACAGTGTAAGGATTTGGCCGGCAAGATGGGATAAACCATTTACCGAAGGCAATCCGGATAACAGCGTATCAGCTTACGATAACGTCCGCCCCGCATGGGGATCTACCCATGAAGCCACCTGGAAGGTGATGAAGAAATATGATTTCCTTTCGGGAATGTTCATCTGGACGGGTTTTGACTATTTAGGCGAACCTACCCCCTATTCATGGCCATCACGCAGTTCGTACTTTGGCATTATCGACCTGGCAGGTTTCCCCAAGGATATTTATTACATGTACCAGTCTGAATGGACCAATAAAACTGTACTGCATATACTCCCGCACTGGAACTGGGAACCCGGAAAAACCATTGATGTATGGGCCTTTTATAACCACGCCGACGAAGTGGAACTGTTCCTGAACGGAAAATCAATGGGCGTTAAAAAGAAAGAAGGCGACGACCTGCATATAATGTGGCGCCTAAAATTTGAGCCGGGAACATTAAAGGCAGTATCCCGCAAAAATGGCCAAGTGGTTTTAACCCGCGAGATACATACTGCCGGTAAACCTGCAAAAATTGAGCTGATCGCCGACCGCAAAAATATTAAAGCAGATGGCAAAGATCTTTCTTTCATTACAGTTAAAATATTGGACAAAGATGGCAACCTGGTACCCAATGCCGATAACCGGGTGAACTTTAAAATCAACGGCAATGCATTTATTGCCAGCGTAGACAATGGCGACGAAGTGAGCCACGATCCTTTTAAAGCTAATTACCGCAAGGCATTTAATGGCCTGGCTTTGGCTATTGTGCAATCAAAGGACAAGGCTGGGAATATTACTTTTACAGCCTCATCAAAAGGACTGCAGGGGGCGACAGTGATATTGCAGACGAAGTAATTGGTCTGAACCTTGAACAGATTAAAAAGATTTCCATGATTATTCCTTTGTTCCGTCAGCAGATAAGCTTCGGCTGAAGTCAGGCAAAACAATGGTGGCCTTGAGCGCGGGTAGGGCATAGCAACTTTTGGCTGAAGCAAGAGCCCCGTGCGAGCGAAGCAGGGCCAAAAGATTGCAGCCCAAGTTTTGCCTGATTTGCAGGGCAAAGGCCTTGTGCGCAAAGAAGCCTATCTGATGATAAGCGCTTTTGGTTACTTTTGGCGCCCCAAAAGTGACTAGCCCCCGCGGCAAAGAGCGGAACAATGATCAATTTCAGCAAAATCTACATTTATGGAAGCATAACGACGTATCTTCTACTCGACGCATGTCCACGTTTTGTCTGAACCTAAGCAGATTAAAAGATTAGCTTGATCTTGGGGCGTTTAGAGGTAATCAAGAAATCCAGAAATTAAGTAAATCAAGGTTCAGACAATCACCAAATCCTTATCTTGCAGATATAAACTCTTATCTATGTTAAAAAACTACTTCAAAACTACGCTCAGATATTTTTGGCACCATAAGATATTTTCTATGATCAACATTGTTGGTTTAGCCACCGGTATTTGTGTTTGCTTTTTTTCCTTATTGTATGTTCATTTTGAATTAGGCCGGGACAGCTATAACCAGAAAGCGGATAACATTTTTCGCCTGGTAACTGATGTAAAAACAGCGTCAGGTATTAATTACGAAAGTACTCCTGCGCCGATGGCCCCGGCTATGCAAACCATTTTTCCTGAAATAAAAGCAACGGCAAGAGTATTTATGGATGATATGATCGTTCAGAGCAATCCAAATAATGCCATAAAGGAAGAAATTGCTTATGCCGACGCGTCGGTGTTTAAAATATTTACATGGCCATTGCTCCGGGGCAATACTGGTCATTTATTTGACGCGCCCTTTAATGTTGTTTTATCAGAAAGTGCAGCCAAAAAATATTTTGGGGCGACTGATCCAGTAGGGCAAACGTTATTGATAAATGGCAAGGATAAAGCCACAATTACCGGAATAATGAAAGACATTCCCTACGATTCGCATTTGCGGGTAGACATGCTGTTTTCTATGTCGACACTATTTAATGCGAATTGGGATCACAATTGGACGCGTTTTGGATTTTATACGTACCTGCTGCTGCAACCCGGTCAGGATCCTCTTAAATTGAAGGCTAAACTGCCGGCTTTTGTCAAAGCAAATTTTGATCAGAACCAGGTAAAATACCAGCTTGCCATAGAACCACTAAAGCGGGTGTATTTATATGGTAAACCCAGGGGCCACCGGACAGGCGCATCGGCAAGCGGGAACATTACCAATGTTTATATCGTTTCGATAATAGCTGCATTGGTTTTATTTATTGCCTGCTTTAATTTCATCAATCTTACAACTGCTTTTTCGCTGCAAAGGGCAAAAGAAATAGGCGTACGGAAAGTATTGGGCGCATCAAAAAATCAATTGGTTTTACAATTTTTTATGGATGCCGTTTTATTATGCCTTATCGCTTTTATAATAGCTCTACTACTCGCAATAGTAATGCTGCCTTTATTTAACCAACTCGTTGGTACTATCGTGAGTGTGAATATTTTCTGTCAATTCCAGAATATTTTATGGTTGTTGTTAATAGCCATAATTGTTGGACTATTATCCGGCGCTTATCCTGCATTGTTCTTATCCGGATTTAAACCGATCAGCAGTTTAAAAGGGAAGTTTGACTCATCCGGGAAAGGGTTAATATTACGAAAGACATTGGTTG
>JANYAB010000127.1 GCA_025355225.1 Bacteroidota bacterium | reverse complement strand
CCCATGCCTGAGAAGCGGCTTGATTTTACAAACGCTTGGCCCGATTTGTAGGTAAGATATTCTCTATATCCGGAAGGTAGTGCAGTGAAGCCTGTTTCGTTGGTAGCGCCTGCATTTATATTTTGCCAATGGGTCAATCCGGTTTCTTTTAGTTTACCACCATAATATGTTATGCTTCCCGAAGATAAGGCCGTGGTATCAAAATACATCCTCCAATCCGCGGTATCGGCAATGTGCCATCCTTCGGGGGCTAAACCCTTACTATTGGCCACTGCAAAGCTATTATATAGCCGTCCATAAACCCGGACCGTATCATTATTGCTGGTGTTATTATAATTACAATAAGCATCTTTGGTTAATTTCCCCCATGAAAGGCTATCCTTAACATTGGCTATGGTGTCGCCTGTACGGTACTTGGTCGTCCGTAAGTTCTCGGCCATCCAAGTTTGCTGCACATAACTGGTCCGTTTGGCAATCGAATCTTTCCCGTGCACATCTAATAGCTTTATATATTGGATCCTTTTACGCTTTACGGTAAATGTCTTATATGAATTACCATCTATATCTGTAACAGTGCCATACTCTACATTATTGTTAAAATGCACTATGGGATCAAAACCAGTAGGGACTTCAATCGGCGCTTTGTCCGGTTTACATCCATTTACTATTATTGCAATAAATATAGCCAATAAATAACCTTTTATTTTTATAAGTTTTTTCATCAGTCATTAAGAATAATTCCCTACTTCGATGCGGCCTTGGGAATCCGCTTTTTCTTTAAAGGCCACTCCAAGAATGAAGTGGCCGATTTTCTAAAATTTCAAACGAAGGCCAAGGCTGGCCGAAGCCCCATACACCTCGTCACTTCGCACCAAACTGGGGTGATAAGTGTAGACCCTCGTGTCATGTACGTTTGTTAAATTACTGATGTTCAAGTAAAATGTCAAACCTTTTACTGGTTTGATCTTTTCAGATAATTGTACATCTACCCTACTATAAGGGGCAATATTTACATCCCGCGAAATATTCGCCAAATCAACTTGATCAGTAAATGTAAAGCCCTGGTAATAATAGGAAACTCGTCCGGAAAAACCTCCAATTTGGTAACCCAGTCCCACATTACAGGTAATATCTGGCTGTCCTATAACTTTCGTGGACCTGGAGGTATTCACTCCTTCGGTCACACTTGACAACCCGCCCGAGGCCACTGGCAACAGGTCGACAGTCGTTCTTAAGTAAAATGGATACTGGGATTTTGAGTTCATCAAAGCAACATTGGCGTTTACAATAAATCCATTAAATGGTTTTGGAAGATAGGCGAACTGGTTTTGCCAATCAAATTCAATGCCCTTGATATAACCATTGTATGGATTGTTTATAACTGACGAATACAAGATGCCCGGAGGATTGATGGGCAGGTTGAATTCTGAGGGGTCAACAACCCGTTTACTATAAGTAAATACTTGAGCCTGGATAAATTTATAAAAGGGGCTTATGGTGAACAGGCCCACCTTGTCCCCATAAAATGATAGGCAAAGGTCATAATTGCTATTGATCTGGGGCTTAAGCAGCGGATTTCCAACAAAGACAGAAGGAGAACCAATACTGGCATAATCCTCGTAAACCTGAGGGCTCATACGGTCAAATGTAGGCCGGGTAAGGGTTTTTGTATATGCCAACCGGGCATCGAACCATTTAAAAGGTTTATATTTCAAATGGACCATCGGGCAAAGATTGGCCGTGTGCGATCCTGCCGTGATATCACTAATGATACCTTGCTCGTTGGGATCATCCGTCGCAAAGCTCTTCATCCGTAAATGTTTGGCGGTCGTGGTAAAAGATTCAAACTCATAACGAGCCCCTGGGGTAAATGTGAGCGATTTGCCAATATTTATTCCAGTCATCAAATATCCTGCTAAAAACTGCTCGTCATTGGTATAATCATTGTAATCAGCGCCCCGCCATACAAATAACAAATCCTTGATTGAATTGGCAGCTTTCCTGATCTTATCAAAATCCGGGACAAAATAAAGTTTAGAATCTAACAATGAATAATCATGCTCGTATGGCTTATTCACAAATACGCCCGCGTTATAATCTATTGAATTGTATATATATTTATTCATTTCCAATTCTGGCAATCGCTTGTCCAATTCAGGGGAGATCCATCCTAGCTTAGTGCCACTAAAAAAATTCCCTCTTGTCTCATTATTGTCATTCCCCCGGTTTATATCCCTAAATTTCCCTCCAAACTTTATATACCCTGTCAGTTTATCTCCTAACCGATAGGGCACCTCGATATTTAACTTGATGCCCAGTTCCTCGGATGTTGATTTATTATTGTCTCTGTGAAGAATATCAAGTACGGTATTGTTAATATCGTGCCTTACTGAATCAGAGCTAATGAATTTCTGTAAAGTGGTGCTTGGATCTATCCATCCAAAACTTCTCCTTGAACTTACATTGTGGGCAAAGTAGGATACCTGGTCAGGGGTTTCTACTGAACGTTTTGATATGGAGGCGATGGCATCAATTTTTACAGTCCCAATAGTAAGGTCGGCCCCTATGCCGTTCATCCTGTTTTTCTCTATGTTCTTATAACCTGTCGCATCATAATTTGTAGTGTTGCCATACGTATAAGTATTACTATATTCGACATTATCAGAATTTAAGTTTGCGAAAAACCCCTGATAATAGATTTTGCCAAGGTTGAATTTATAATCTGTAAATAAAGTCAGGCCATACCTTGTATTTACATTCTCGACTTTAGTCAGCGTCGCTTGCTGGATAAGAATGTCGGAAACATCATAGGAGTTGGCCGATGAGACTTGTTGAAAGAGCCTGTAATTGGTGTAATAGGAGTCTCTTCCCCGGTTTTTCCTGTCGTAGTTGACACTGCACATGATACCTAATTTATCCTTAAAAAATCGATTGCTCAATATCATGGACCCCTCCCTCATATTAAATGACTTATTGAAATTATTATATCCCTGCTGGAAAGAAATCTCTTTTTTGAAGCCATTTTCGGCTTCCCTCATTTTAAAATCCACTGATCCTCCAAGTACATCGGCATCCTGATCAGGAAGAAATGCTTTCGAAAGTTCAATGCTCCCAACCATCGTAGGAGCGATAGAGCCTAAGCCTCCTTCCAATCGCATCCCGTTTACATAAATAGTGTTCGAACTAACTCCTCGTATCTTTACGTTAGTAGCCTCGCCCCCTACTCTATCCACAGATACGCCAGGCAGGCGCGAAAGCGCTTCCGCGGCGTTCGCATCGGGAAGTTCCCTGATCTTGGCCTCAGAAACAACGTTTTTAATGTTATTGGACGATAGCTGGGTATTGATAGCCCTAATCTGCCCTAGGGCTTGGCCTGTAACTACTATTGTTTCTCCCATGGTGGAAGCAAATGACATTTTTATATCCTGGATTGTCGCTTTGTCACTATTAATCACGACTGTAAAAGTGGTATCCTGATATCCAATAAAAGTGGCTTTCAATTTGTACGTGCCCGGAC
>JANYAB010000116.1 GCA_025355225.1 Bacteroidota bacterium | reverse complement strand
CTTTAGCATAGGCAACCCATTTACTATCTGCCGACCAATTTCCTGATATATCACGGAAGGCGCCCGGTGTATAAATATCGTCAGCATCTATCTTTGTGATAGCACCTGAAGCAACATCCAATAGGTACAAACTTCTGCTGTTATCAACAAAATTGATCATTTTACTATCGGGCGACCATTTAGGATAAGCATAGAAGCCTGATCCATTTAAAGTAAATACTTTAGGTTCGCCCCTGCCATCCTGTGTCTTAATGTATAACCGGTACTCGCCCGAAGCATCAGAAAAATAAGCGATAGACTTACCATCGGGGGACCAAGCCGGAAATTTCTCGTGTACACCGGTTGTTTGGGTTATGTTGCGGTAATCTCCTTTTTCCGCAGGCGCGGTTATAATATCGCCCCGAAAATCAAACACAACCCTGGAACCAGAAGGCGAAATATCGGCCCAACGGATATAGTTACCACCTTTTACAAAACGCGGCCGTAATTCGAGCAGATCAGCAGCTATGCCTATAGTTAACTTCTTTGCCGATCCTGCTGCAGGATCAAAAATATTAAGGTAACCAGCCTGTTCAAATACTATCTTTCCATCGCCACCGGTAGCGCTCAATATGGGGAAATCTTTATAATCCGTCAGCTGTTTAATTTCTTTGGATGAAATGTCATAACTAAATAAATTAAACTCTCCATTCCTGTCGCTCCTGAAATATATTTTGCCAGCCATCCAGATCGGCTGTGTATCATTGCAGCCGCCATCAGGCTGTAGTAGTTTTACCACAGATTTATCTGCAAATGAAAAAAGCATAATATTGGAGATCATTCCGCCCCGGTAATGCTTCCATTGTTTAAATGGCTCATTCAAAGGCGTATAAGCCATCCATTTACCATCGGGCGAATAGGTTGCGTGATACGCATTGGGGATATCCAGCCTGGTTTCATTCCCACCTGTAACCGGCACCGTAAATAACTGTGCATACCGGTTGGTAAAAACTGTTCTTTGCGAAACAAATAGTACCGATTTACCATCAGGCGTAAATCCCCTCACTATATCGGCAGCGGGATGCCAGGTAAGCCTTTTCGGGATGCCCCCTTCCGTAGGGATAACGAAAACATCCGTATTACCATCATACTGTGCGCTAAAGGCGATCAACTTTCCATCAGGCGAAAAGACCGGATTCGATTCAATCCCCTCATCAACTGTAAGCCTGCGCGGCTGCGAGCCGTCGCTATTTGCAACCCACAGGTCTTCCGCATAAATAAAAGCGATGCGGCCCCCGTTTATAGCAGGCTGCGATAGCATCCGGGTATCTCTGGTATCAATGGCACGTCCCATTAGAGGCAAGGACAGCAGCAAAGCGGTGAATAATTTAAATGATAAACTAAAACGGTTCATGATAGTTAGGTTATTTAAATAGTTTAATAGTGGATTACAGACAAGTAAGTGAAATTATAAAAAATTATGGGCATCCATCTTTATAATGAAATAAATTTAGTGAATGAAAAACCAAGCTTTTCTTGACGGGACGCACCGAAGCAAGTATGAAGAAACAACACGTATAAATTCACCTGCTAATTTCGGAAAATAATTCCAACTAACTACTGACACTGTTTTGTCAGTAATCCCAATCGCGTTTGGAACCGCAATGTAAAACTGTTCAAAGCAACAACAGGTTGAAATATGACTTCAAATTAATGCTCGTATCGGTTTATAACACGCTTCTCATTTAAATCCTGAATATTGTATATTTGTACTGAAAGGAATTTATTATGCTTACTACAATTAGAGGTTATTATGAAAAAGGGCAGATCATTCTAAAGGAGGATGCCCCGGTTCAGACAAGGACTGATGTTATTGTTACTTTTCTTACCGAAGGAAATGAAACAACAACTGCTAAAAGAATTCCTGGCGGCTTAAAAGGAAAAGTATCCCTCCCTGACGATTTTAATGAGCCATTAGATGATTTGAAAGATTATATGTAATGGAGGGCGCCCATTATCTTCTGGACACACACTGCCTGATCTGGTTTCAAGAAAACAATCCAAAAATTCCTGAAAATATAATGAGGATAATCCGGGACCCGGATAACCTTATCTTTTTTAGCCAGGTCAGCTTATTTGAAATCAGTATTAAACAGAAGATTGGCAAGCTGCCTGCATTCTATGCAGCAATTGAAGAAATCTATCAGCAGGCAATATATGATGGGTTTACTTTCCTTGCCATCCAAAATCAACATATTTACAATTATAATAAGGTTCCGATTATCAAAGATCATCGTGACCCTTTTGACCGCTTATTAATAGCAACAGCATTAGAAGAAAACACAATTATTTTATCTGCTGATGAACAACTTAAACTATACGTGGATTTAGTTAATGTACTTTGGTAAATTCATAAAACAAAACGAGGCTGCCTTTTAAAAGACAACCTCGTTTTGTTTTTGCGCCTGTTAAGCGCGGTCAGATACTTTCGGTACCCGGCTCATGGCCGATCATACGGCCGGTAGTTCGTCCTTGACGACGGCTTTCAAAATCTGTTTTGGCAGGACCAACAGATGGAAATTCTTTCTTGTTTGGAGGGGTTACGTCATTTCGCGCAGTAAAGGTAGCATCTGTCCCCTCTATTTGGGGGCCTGTTTCACTTTCGTGCGGATAGAGCAACTCTTCCTTTGAAGTCGGTTTCCCCGGATTTTTGTTCGGTATATTACTGCGACCCGGTGTTCCCTTTTTATTTTTATTGTCCTGCCTTTGGCCAGATTTATCTTTTGTATTTACCATAGGTTTATGACTTTAGTACAGTAAATAAACCTCCTTAATTACTCTATTGTTTTTATTTTTTTAAAAAAGGGGAATATATCCGAAAATAATTGCGAGAAACAATTTTGCTGATAAGCTTTACATGGTTTGGTAATACAAATTCAAATCAGTAAACATTTCCTCCCCAGATGAAATCTAAAAAACCACTATTAGAAAGGTGCCTTCCTATGACGAAATACCTATTGATATCTATGGCCAATGCCCGATATTCTATAGTTTGCTTGTCTTGTTGCACAGGTGTCTCTTTTACCTCTAACGCGGTGTTTCCATTAAAGATAAAATCAATTTCTTGTCCGGTTTTCTTTTGGTAGTATTGAATCGTTCCCTGACTTTTTAGTTGTACTGCAATTGCATTTTCGAAGATTTGCCCGCTTGATAGTTGCTCTCCCGCCAAAACATTCAGAATGCCGGTGTCTGCGAAATACAGCTTTGTCTGTTGAGAAATCTCTTTGTCAATATTTTTCGTAAAAGGCGTGGCCTGATATATAAAATAAGTATATTCCAACAACCCGATATAGGTGGCTACCTTTTGGCGATTTATTCCTGTGATGCTGCTGATCTTGGTGTAGTCAACCTTGTTACCCGCACGAGAAGCCAGGACTTTTACTAATTTGTACAAATCTTCACTGATGGAATAATCGGACAGCAATTTTACATCAAGTTCTATATATGAATTGATAATATCCTTTATCAATTCAATTTTATCATTTTGATTTCCTTCAAGCACTACCTCAGGAAACCCTCCAAAACGAATGTATTCTGTATATAAGTCTTTAAATTTGTTATACCAGGCTTTATTAAGCGGCTGCCAGGCGTATTTTTCAAAGTTTATGACTCCTTCATCTTTAAAATTTAAAAATTCTTTAAAGCTGAGCGGATACATTTCAAATATTCGTTTTCTTCCGGCCAGACTTTCAGAAAACTGATTTTTCATGTAATAGGAACTTGATCCCGTGACTATAAATTTTATAGCATAAGCATCATATAGATATTTGATCACGCTCGGTAAATTCTCTACTAATTGTATCTCATCCAGTGCAATTATCGCCGGTTTCGAAAGATCCAGTCCCATCAATTCCAATTCGCTCCTGATGTTTTCGTAATCACGACCATTAAAGAGAACCCTGATCTCAATTCTTTCGCAGTCGAGATAAAGATAATTGCTATGTTCGGTTTTCTGGAGAATATATTTTACAGCAGTGCTTTTACCAACCCTGCGCATCCCGGTAATCACCGTGACTTGTTTCTTTTTACTGTGATCTACCAGATCAAGATAAATATCTCTTTCCTTCATGATGCGAATATAATCAAATAGTATTACTAATTGATTTAATTTTAATCAATTAGTAATGACTTTGATTTATTCATGAACAAAAGCAAGGCATGGATACGATTTTCGCTAAAATGTAAAATAGTATCGCGAATGGACATTTTTGACGATAATTTTTACGAATTTGATACTTTAAGCACTAACCAGGCACAATTCTTTCAACTTCGCAACGGTATAATCAACCTCATTTTTGGTACTGTATTTTGAGAAGGAGAAACGCACAGAAGGCCGGGACGAGTCACCGCCAATGGCATTAAGAACATGGGAACCAATATCTGTACCCGAGCTGCATGCGCTGCCACCTGAAGCGGATATACCGGCTATATCGAGATTAAATAATAACATATCGGCCATCTCATTACACGGAAATGAAACATTTAATACCGTATATAAACTCTTATCCGGGTGTACTTCGCCATTGAAATCAATACCCTGTACATTTTCCCTCAGCTGATCAATCATATAGGTTTTTAAACCCTGGATATGCTTGTGATGCTCCTCCATATTAGCATAAGCTATTTCAAGCGCTTTTGCCAGCCCAACAATGCCGTGCACGTTTTCTGTCCCGCCGCGCATATTACGTTCCTGCGCCCCACCATAAATGAATGGTTTTATTTTTACACGATGATTTACATGCAAAAAGCCTATTCCCTTTGGTCCGTGCAGCTTATGGGCCGAACACACCATAAAATGCACCTTCAGCTTACTTAGGTCGTGCTGATAATGTCCCATGGTTTGCACGGTGTCGGAATGAAAAATGGAATTGTATTTCTCGCAAAGCTCGCCAATACGCTCAATGTCGTTAATTGTGCCCAATTCATTGTTGGCGTGCATCAGGGAAACAAAACTGCGTTCGTTACTTTTCAATAACTCTTCCAGGTGGTTGTAATCAACATTCCCTTTCCTGTCAACATCTACAAAACTCAATTTTATGATTCCGGCTTTTTGCATGGCTTCCAGTGTATGGATAACCGCATGGTGCTCCACCCGGCTGGAAATAGCGTGTTTTATACCATTATCAATTATACCGCACCTGATCGCTGTGTTATCCGCCTCGGTGCCGCCCGAAGTAAAAAACAACTCAGATGGCGACGTATGAAGCAGGTTAGCTATTGTTTTACGCGATTTTTCAATCAATGCCCTTGCCTCGCGTCCATGGGAATGAATGGAAGACGGATTACCGTATTGATTTTCCATAACCTTATACATTTCCCTTAAAACTTCAGGGTCAATTGGTGTAGTTGCAGCATTATCGAAATAAACACGCATGGATTAATTATTGAGTTAGTGAATTATTGAATTAATGAATTATTAAGTGTTTGATGAATTACTGACATCCCAAATCAATAATTCACTAACTCAATAATTCAGTCCTTTAAATGAAGAATATCTTTTATGTCCTCAATTATTTTCCGGGCCAGGTTATCTGCAACCGTTTCGGAGTCTCCTTCCGAATAAATGCGAATAATAGGTTCGGTATTTGAACGGCGCAAATGTACCCATTCTTTATCAAATTCTATTTTTAAGCCGTCGATAGTAGAATGTGGTTGCTTTTTGTATTTTTCTTCTACTTTAAGCAAAAGAGCATCAATGTCCATTTCTGGCGTCAGGGTTATTTTATTCTTAGAGATAAAATAGCCGGGATAAGTGCTTCTTAAATTGGAAACTGATTTGCCGTACTTAGCAAGATGTGTTAAAAATAAAGCGATGCCAACCAGGGCATCCCTGCCGTAATGCAGTTCGGGGTAGATCACTCCCCCATTGCCTTCACCGCCGATCACGGCATTAGTTTCTTTCATTTTATTGACCACGTTTACCTCGCCTACAGCGGCAGCGTGATACTCACCTCCTGCCTTTTCCGTAACATCACGCAGGGCCCGGGTTGACGAAAGATTTGAAACTGTATTGCCTTTTTTATTTTTTAAAATGTAGTCGGCCACAGCAACAAGGGTATACTCCTCGCCAAACATATTACCGTCTTCACAAACAAAACATAGGCGATCAACATCAGGGTCGACAGCAATTCCCAAATCTGCCCTTTTCTTCGTTACTTCCTGCGACAACGCGACCAGGTTTTCGGGCAAAGGTTCGGGGTTATGCGGGAAATTCCCATCTGGTTCGCAAAACAGCCTGTGCACGGTCTTTACCCCCAAAGCTTCCAGTAAAGCCGGAACAAAAATCCCGCCTGTTGAGTTAACGCAATCAATTACTATCTTAAAATCAGCTTTGGCAATAGCGGTTTTGTCAACCAACGGCAAAGCCGATATCAGCTCAATATGTTTTTTGAGGTAATTGTTATCGGCTATAACCTTGCCCAGATCATTTACTTCGGCATATTTAAAGCTGCTGCTTTCAGCAATTTCAAGTACTTCCTTACCGTCAGCATCGTTGATAAATTCGCCGTCGTCGTTCACTAATTTCAAAGCGTTCCATTGCTTAGGATTGTGGCTGGCCGTTATTATTATTCCCCCGGCAGCTTGTTCAATCGGTACAGCTATTTCAACAGTTGGGGTAGTTGAAAGCCCCAGGTCTATCACATCAATGCCTAAACCCTGCAATGTACCTACTACCAGGTTATTGACCATAGTGCCCGATATACGCGCATCGCGGCCTACAACTATTTTCTTTTTGCCCGATCTTTTTAATGCCCATGTACCAAACGCGGAAGTGAATTTTACAATGTCCAGCGGTGTTAAGCCATCGCCGGCAGCACCGCCAATGGTGCCTCTTATGCCCGAAATCGATTTTATTAATGTCAAAATAATTAAATTAATTGAACGTAAAATTAAAAATATTTGGCTGATACCCATAAATAATCGCTGGGTTAAGCCTTAATTTATTTGGCTATATTTATTGCTCTTTTAAAATGCTATGCCCACGGAATGGTTCTATAACTGGTTTAATTCTCCTTTTTACCACTTATTGTACAGCAAACGTAACGATGCCGAAGCTGAGTATTTTATAAATAATCTATGCGCATATTTAGAACCCAAACAAAATACCAAGTTTTTGGATATTGCCTGCGGCCGTGGGCGGCATGCTGTTTATTTAAATAAAAAGGGATATCCCGGAGTTGGTATTG
>JANYAB010000085.1 GCA_025355225.1 Bacteroidota bacterium | reverse complement strand
ATAGATAAGTACGGTAACTTGTTTATAGCGGATGGTAATAACAGGATCAGGGAAATTACTCCCGACGCCACGGTAACTACATTTGCAGGCAATAATTCGGGAAATGCTGATGGCGTTGGCATTGCGGCAAGCTTTTATTTCCCAAATGGAGTTGCTATTGATGCCTCGGGTAATTTGTATATTACAGATACCTATAACAACGAAATAAGAAAAGTGCGACCAGATGGTACAGTGACTACTATTGCCGGTAATGGCTCCATCGGTTCCATTGATGGTACCGGGGCAAACGCTGTTTTTAATGCGCCTATTGGTATTACTTTAGATCCTTTCGGGAATTTATACGTAACAGACGCCCCCGATGATCAGATCAGGAAAATAACGCCGGCTGGGGTGGTAACCACCTTGTCGTTAATTGGCAGCAATGGCGCAAACACCGTAGCAGCAAGTTTAGCGATAAATGTGACAGTTTTGAGCCAGCCGGTTATAACATCAACTTACAATAACGTTACCGTTACTGCTTATCAAAATTGTAATCCAACACTTCCCGATTATACCGCTGCCGCCACTGTAAGTGATAACTGTCCCGGCAGCACAATTGCATTCACCCAATCACCGGCTGCAGGCACCGCCCTAACCATTGGCGTCCCGGTAAACGTCACGTTAACGGCGACTGACGCTTCAGGCGGAACAGCGAATATAACCTTTGGTGTAAACGTGGTAAGCTCAGCCGCGAAACCGGTAACCTTTAAAAGTAACGCGGTGATTTTTGCGGGAAGCGGCGTGCAGTTGAATCCTCAAACAAACGGCCAAATAGCAAATTATAGCTGGTCCCCGTCTGCCGGATTGAGTGATGCTACTATCAAAAACCCCATAGCAAATCCCCCGGTCACCACCACTTATACATTATCTGTGACCACGCAGGGAGGATGCACCGATGAAGCGAATGTTACCGTGAGCGTTCTTGGACAGGTGCAGGTTCCCAATGCTTTTACCCCCAATGGCGATGGCGTCAATGATTTTTGGGACATAGCCTACTTAAATGAGTATCCCGGTTGCACAGTTGATATATTTGGCCGCAACGGTCAATTGATTTTTCATTCCATAGGATATAGTAAGCCCTGGGGCGGAACCTATAATGGCAATACCTTGCCTTCGGGCGCATATTACTATATCATTGATCTGAAGGACGGCCGGCAAAAGATTTCGGGGCAGGTAACTATAATCAAATAATTTTTTGTGGAGTATTTTAATGATTTGTCATGCTGAGGAACGAAGCATCTGATAGCAGATTTTTATCGTTTTAACAATCAATTACCCGGAATAGGATAATAGTAAATAGGCGAGAAAACGCCCTCGCTGGTGGTGTAATAACCTTTGCCATCGGGCGTAAAACCAATTGCTTCACCTTGTTTTTCCTGCTGATAAGGCAATTCAACCGGTTTTCTCTGCATGGTTTTCCATATAGGCTCATTGTTGTTGCGTTTCCAGTAATATACTTTTACGTAATCTTTTAATAGCACTTGTTGTCCGTCTTTTGAAATATCGCCGGCAGTGATCCATTTAAAGGGTCTGAAACCATTAAAGAACAACTTGCAGCGTTTGGTAAGTACCAGGGTATCGTTGGCTTTAAAATTTAATGGCGAAGTATACACCGTTACCGAGTCCGTCCGTTTTGAAACGATATAGATCAGTTTCTCAATGGGATCGATCATTAGTGTTTCAGCGTCGCGCGAGCCGTCCGGATAGGTGAAATGAATAGGTACGGCATTAGCATGGATTACACTGTCACCGCCGGTCCATATTTTTTGTTCTTCAATGCGATAAACGGTGATATAACGGTATATGGGCAGATTGTCTCCTATGTCTCCCACATATACGTAGCTTTTTCCTTTAACAGGACCTGGCCCTACTGCTATGTCCTCACAGTCGTGAACACCAAATTTAAACTTCGAATCGCCTTTAAAATAAATTACGGATTTTATTTTTCCTTCAGGGGTAATAGCAAAAAAGCGACTGGTGTCGCCGCTGTCATTGTGCACATAATAAATGCCGTCATGGACACCCGAGGCCGCTATGCCCGAGATCTCATCCATCTGTTTATTTTGCAGGTGACCAGTTATGTTCAGCTTTTGCTGGGCATATTTATGCTCGGCGTAAGCAGCAAAAAACAGGGTAATTACAATGGGTAATATGATCTTTATTTTCTTCGACCGGCTCATTCTATACCTGGGTTGGATTTTCTAAACCATAAAATCTAAAATCTAAATTTTTAGTTCTAACTTCTAAAACCTGATTCGATAAAATCAGGCAAAGGAAATCAAAAAATATGAATTTTAATTAAGTATACCCGATTTTGGTATAACGATAAGTTTATTGATATGTTTCGTTGATCACATTCCCTGGGCAACTAAAGCTTGCTGACTGTTTCTGAAAATTTCTGTAGGCGACCTGTAATCTGCAAGATCAAGCTCATACACATACCTGCAGTTGCAACTGTGTCCCGGTGCTATAAATACAGGCATATCAAAGCCTAATTGCTGATAATATGGAGTAATAAATGCCTGTACCGGTAAATTGTTAGCCGTATTTATAATAGCTGGAGTCAATTTTTTTAAGGGCTTTAATAACAATCTTACTTCGCAAACTTTAAAATGGTCATTAAGGGGTATCCAGCGGTTTACATTATCAATAGTTATCAATAAAGCATTTTGCCTTATGCCCTGGAGGGTTCCAATTGTTTCGTTATCATTATTTAACAAACTTTTTATAACTACCTGCTGCCCTATGTACCTGCTAAAAATTATTAGCTGCTCTGTTGTTTTGATCTCCATTTTGCTAAGTATATTAGCAAATATAAGTAAACAAATATTAAAAATGCAAAGGAAATGCCAATTTTTTTATCACGACATGGTTTCAGCATCAGCCAAAACGTTTACCTCTACATCAGGTTTTGATTTATCTGTAAGGGCAACTTTCCCTCTTTCTTTGCGCAGTATCCGGTTAAAAAGCGATATTTCTCTGTCAAACAAAAAACGGAAAAATAGTTTGGTCCACGAGGTATGATAATATAACGTATCATAATATTCCGGCGCTGATTCCCGTATCTTCGGAAGTTTGTTCCACGGGATAGAAGGGAAGTCATGATGCTCGTTATGAAAACCTACGTTAAAAGCAACCAGGTTTAATTTACCGTAGTAGCTGTATGTTTCCTGATCAACACTGTGGGTTAAATAATGCTCCTGTACCCAACGTGCACCCAATGGATGCAGGCCAATAGAAAACCAAAAGCTAATGAATAAATAAGCAATAGCATGCCAGCCTAAAAAATACCAGATAAGAGTGGTAAATACAGCCTGGAGAACAAAATTAGTTATTATCCACCCATCAATAGGATGAATCTCCCTTAATCGGTTTAAACGGAATATTTGGAATACAGGGAAAAATAACAGCCATAAAGCTTTTCCCAAGAAGGAATTGTTAATGAGCTTTGCTTCCCATTTGTTGGGCAGATCGGCATCCAGTTCATGCACCCCCTGGAAAGAATGGTGCTTAATGTGATACTTTTCAAATGAAATAGCGCTTGGCACTATAGTAGGCAGATTGGCGAACATGGATGCCCAGCGGTTTGCATTCCGGTTTTTAAACAACAACTGGTGCGTGCATTCATGCACCATTACGAACAGCCCGTGATCGGCAAATGCCCCTAAAAGATAGGCTGCCGCAAAAATGAGCCACCAGGATTGCTCTCTAAGCAAGTAAGCCCCCACAATCTGGAACAACACAAGGCCTATTATGGCAAATATGGTGTAAGGATTTTTACCGATTAGATTTCTAAGATCTGGGAACTGCTTTAAAATTTTTTTAGTTCGTATTCGGTGGGGTTCGGATTCTGTTGAGTAAATAAAATCGGTTTTCGCTGACATAAATATCCGGGAGGTGAAACTATATAAAAATCAACATTACTCCCCTTATGCTGATAGGATTGAACAATTGGTTAATGACAATTCCAATATTAAAAATTAATATTGGAATTAT
>JANYAB010000062.1 GCA_025355225.1 Bacteroidota bacterium | reverse complement strand
GATAATAGCTCGTGAGGTTCCTTAGCTGAGTTACTATCCATCATTTCGAGAAATTTTTCGGAAAGCGCCTGCGACACATATTTTTTACCTTCCATAATTTTATTGATCGCCTTGATCAATTCCATGTCTGCAGCATCTTTTGAGAGATAACCTGCGGCGCCCATCTTTAATGCTCTAAGTGCTATCTGTTCTTCGCTATGAAAACTAAACATTAAAACGGGCACTTTTAATTTCTCTGCTTTGATCTGCTTTAAAATATCCAGCCCATTTCTGCCTGGCAGATCTACATCGAGTATTAGAATATCCCAATCGTGTTCCTTTAACTTTTGAAACACTTCGGCATAGTTAACCGCCTCGGCAAATTGTACAGTTGGGAACTCGGAAGTGCAAATATGTTTAACTCCTATCCTGATCGCTGAATGATCGTCGGCTATCAATATTCTTTTCGCCATTTATATTTACTATAAATTCAATTATGGTCCCTTGTTGGGGCGCACTGCTAATATTCAATTCTGCTCCGATAAGATTGGCACGCTCTTTCATATTTAACAAACCCATCGAAAGGGGGTTATGTAAGATGTCAGGTTTTATACCCACGCCATTATCTATAATTTTTATGGATAATACCCCGTTGTTGTTCTCTATCCGGATATTAACCATAGTAGCCTTAGCATGTTTTGTGATATTTGTAAGGGCTTCCTGACAGATGCGGAAAATGTTAATTTCAAGTGTTTTATCGATCGCAGATCGATTTAAATCCATGTAAAGACGGCTTGTGATCCCCGTTCTTTTTTCAAATTCACTAACGAGCCATTCAATTGCCGCTAATAAACCAAGTTTATCGATGATGACGGGCCGCAATTCATTAGCAATCCGCCTCAATGATTGTATACTGTGATCGACATCATCAACCATTGCAGTTATAAGCGACTCCATTGTGCTTTTGACGCTGGTAGATCTCTTTAATGCCGACAACGACATTTTAAGTCCGGATAATTGCTGCCCAAATTCATCGTGAATTTCGCGCGCAATGCGTGATCTTTCCTCCTCCAAAATATTATTTAATTGTTTGGCGAAACTCCTGGCCCGCTTTTCGGACGTTTCAAGGGCCAAAACTATTTTTCTGCGTTCAATGCTGTATACAATGCTTTTATATAAAACCAATGATGTTAAATCATCTTTTAAAATATAGTCTGAGATGCCCAACGAAAGTGACTTTACGCCAAAGGTTAAATCAGAATAACCCGTTAAAACAATAACAGGCCTGCCTAAGCATATTTCTATTATTTCCTGTATGAGGGGTATGCCGGTTTTGTCGGGCAATGAAAGATCTAAAAGGATAATATCAAAATGATTGGTTTTAACAGATAGGATATTTTTTGCCTCATTAAAGTTTGGCGCGTATGAAATTATTGGAGCTTCAATTTGTTCCAGCAAAAACTCTTCAACCAGCGCAAAATCTCCCGGATTGTCTTCAATAACCAAAATTGCATATTCGCCTTTATCAGCCATAGTGTTTTTTATTTAACAGGAATGGTCACAATATTGATCCAAAAATCTTCTATTTTAGCTATAGCCTGCATAAAGTCTGCAACATCAATAGGTTTTGTTATATAACAATTTACATAGTTTTTATAACATAATAATATATCCTTTTGAGACGATGAGGTAGTTAACATAATAACCGGGATGCTTTTATACTTTTCATGTTGTTTTAAATAGATCAGCACCTCATGACCACTCATTTTAGGCAGGTTTATATCTAACAAAACCAGGTGCGGTATTTCTTCTTTATTTCTATTGTTTAAAGATTCGAAAAAAATAATTGCCTCTTTACCATCTTTTATTGCCGTGATCTTGTTCACTATCCTGCTATCTTCAAAGGCCTCGGTAGTAAGTAAGATATCGCCTTCATTATCCTCTATAAGCAGAATGTTTATTGTCTTCATGATTTATTATTTTTTAAAAGCGTAAAATAGAAAGTGCTGCCATAGCCTTCGGCAGACTCCACCCATATCTTACCACCTAAGTTTTCTACTATTTTTTTTGCTATTGCCAGGCCCATCCCTGTACCAGAATATTCATCTTTGTTATGCAACCGTTGAAAAATGATAAATATCTTGTCAAAATATTCGGGTGCAATGCCTATTCCGTTATCCTTAACCGAAAACTGGAAAAATGTTTTGGTTTCTTTACAGGCTATGCTGATCACGGGCGCTTCATCTGCTTTATGATATTTTAAGCTATTACTTATCAGGTTTTGAAACACCTGCCTGACAGGCGTTTTATATGTTCGGGTTGTTGGTAAATTCTCGTAAATAATACGGGCATTCAACTCTTCGGATTGTCTTCGAAAAAGAGCAAGCACCTCATTAATAAGCTTGTTGAAGTTTACCTCTTCCATATCATCCTCCATGCTGCCCACTCTCGAAAAATCAAGCAGATCGAGTATGATTTGCCTCATTCGTTTAGCACCATCAACAGCAAAATGTATATACTGCCTCCCCTTATCATCTATTATATCACGATACTTTTTTTCCAATTGG
>JANYAB010000061.1 GCA_025355225.1 Bacteroidota bacterium | reverse complement strand
TTCCAAAAGTGGATACCGGGCAGTTCCAGGTTAGGTTAAGGTTACCGGAAGGCAGCCGGATCGAGCGCACGGAAACAAAGACCAAACAGCTGCTGCACCTGATCGATAGCATTTCCGGCGGCAACAAAATTGCCATATCGTCTGCATATGTTGGCCTGTTGCCATCCACTTATCCTATTAATGCCATTTACTTATGGTCGAGCGGCCCCGAGGAGGCGGTAATGAAAGTTAATTTTATCAGAGGTTCAGGTATTCACCTAGATGATTTTAAAGAAACCTTACGCAAAGCGGTCGTTAAACAAATGCCGGATCTCCATATCTCCTTTGAACCCGCTGACCTGGTGGACCAGGTGATGAGCCAGGGCACAAGCACGCCGGTGCAAATACAGGTGTTAGGCAAAAACCTGGCGCAAGACAGGGTTTTTGGAAAAAGACTTGTTGAACGTCTCAAGACCTTGCCTTATCTCCGGGACATCGCTTATAGTGCACCGCAAAGCTATCCTGGGATGCGAATTGAATTTGACAGGGTTAAGCTCGGTCAATTAGGATTAACCGTCGAGGAGGCCGGTAAATCTTTGGCTACCGCCACTTCGTCCAGCCGTTTTACACAGCCCAATTACTGGGTGGATAAATCCGCAGGAACTGCTTACCAGGTACAGGTGCAAGTTCCGGAATTCATTATGAGCGACCCCGCACAGGTGGATAATATTTTATTGAAATCTAACAATGGCAAACAGGTTTACATGCGCGATGTGGCCACCTGGAAGATGGGTAACGTGGAGGGCGAATATGACCGCCTGAATCAAAAAAGATTTATCACCATTACGGCGAACTTACAAGGAAAAGCGCTTGGGGGAGCCATCAGTGATATTGATAAGATCATAGCCGGCACGGGAAAACTGCCGGAAGGAATGAAAATACAGCAACCTGGACAGGCGGAAGTATTTGCTCAAACTTTTCAGGAGTTACAGCAGGGTATTTTACTGGCAGTTGTGGTGATTTTCCTGATGCTGGCCGTAAACTTCCAGTCTTTCAGGCTATCCTTAGTTGTCATATCGATCATTCCCGGTATAATAGCGGGCAGTTTCCTTTTGCTTTGGATTTGCGGGAAAACGCTGAATATACAGTCGTACATGGGTTGCATCATGGCAATCGGCGTAGCTGTGGCTAATGCCATCCTGTTTGTTACACAGGCGGAAAAATATCGAAGGGAAAAAATTAAAGAGCCTTATCTAATCGGTATAAAAGACCGGATAAGGCCAATAGTAATGACAAGTTTCGCTATGATCGCCGGGATGATCCCAATGGCTTTAGGCCTGGGTGAGGGTGCTGACCAAACATCCCCATTAGGCACTGCCGTAATTGGCGGGCTGCTTTTTTCTATGTTTTCCAGTTTAGTATTATTGCCATTGGTTTATCAGTCGTCTATAGGAAACCGCCCGGTACCTCTCATTTCTTTAGACCCGGATGATCCGCAAAGCAAGTACCATATCTTAATCGAAAATCAATCATGAAAGCTATAAAATATATCTACTTATTGCCGGTTTGCCTGCTGGCAGCCTGCGGGGGCAACCAGGCAGAAAAGGCTGTTCCGCAGGGAGAGCCGGAAAAACCTGCGGTTAAACTGATCACGCTGAAACTGGAGCCGGTTTCCAATAAACTCAATTTAACAGGAGAGATCATTCCCTTTGACCGCGCCAATATTTATGCACGAACTCCAGGATATGTACGGGAAGTAAAAGTGGACATTGGTTCCAAAGTTAAAAAGGGACAGATATTGTGTATCCTCGATGCGCCGGAATTAAACGCTACCCAGGCACAAAGCCAAAGCAATAGCATGGGCGCGAAAGCAAAATATGAAACCAGCAGGACCACTTATTTAAGGTTACTCAAGGCAGCTCAAGTGCCTGGTGCAGTTGCTGATAACGAACTGGATATTGCCCGTAATCAAATGAAGACAGATAGCGCAGTTTACCAGGCTTCGCGCTCTGCAACACAAGCTACCAAAGCAATAGAAGATTACCTGGTTATCCGGTCACCGTTTAATGGGGTGGTAACCGCAAGAAACGTATTTAAGGGGGATTTTGTAGATAATGCCGGAAAGACCATGTTATTCAGTGTAGAGGATAATTCTTCTTTAAGGGTAGACGTAGCCGTGCCGGAAGCTTTCAACGCTGCCAAATTAAAAGACAATGAAGCCACTTTTACAGTATCGGCGAACCCCGGACAGGTTTTTAAAGCCAAACTGGCCCGGAAATCGGATGCCATTGACCCACAAACGCGGAGCGAGATTTGGGAATTTACGTTCCCAAACGCAGGCGGCCTGCTTAAGCCCGGTATGTTCGCACAGATCACGCTGCCTGTTAGCCGACCAAAGGATGGTTTCATGATTCCGTTCAAAGCCGTGGTCACTACGCAGGAACGTAAATTCGTCATCACAGTTGAAAATGGGAAGACGAAATGGGTGGATGTAAAAACCGGGTTTACGAATAAGGATAAGAACGAGATCTCCGGGGATTTAAAAGTCGGCGATCAAATTGTAGCTCAGGCTAACGAAGAGTTAAAGGAAGGTACAATCGTGCAAGTAAAACCATAAGTTCAAATAAATTCCAAAAGGTAAAATAGCTTCTATTTAGTAAAATCCGTTCTATTTTCGCTGCTGAAACATTAATACCATTGTATAAATTTTCAGCACATCATGAAATGGATTACGCGTGAACGGCCAAAAATTGATCGCATTGCCTGCCCCTGGCTGATCAAAAATTTTGTGGACACAAACGCGGAATTTATCTATGTCCCGAAAGAAGAAGTTTTCGAAAAGGCGACCGCTTTGAATGCAATACCCTATGACATACCAGGAGCGGAGTACACGCACGAAGGAGATCGATGTACTTTCGATTATATCCTTAAAAAACATCATTTAACAGACCAGGTGTTATTACAATTGGCAGAGATCATCAGGGGTGCCGACACGGACCGTTTTGACCTTGCCCAAGAGGCGGCAGGGCTTTGGGCCATTTCGGCCGGGCTTTCCTATAACTTCCCCGATGACCACGAAATGCTGGCCTTCGGCATGAAAGTTTATGACGCCCTTTATAGCTGGGCAAAGTATGTGCAGGAGGAGCGGCATACATGGAAGAACAATTAGTCACAACAAAACCTGGATATTCGCTGGCCGACCTCACCATATACTTTTTGAAATTAGGCACCTGGGGCTTTGGCGGCCCGGTTGCTTTAGTAGGATATATGCATCGTGACCTGGTAGAACAAAAGCGCTGGCTAACAGAGGACGAATATAAGGAAGGCCTGGCCCTGGCGCAGCTTGCTCCGGGCCCGTTGGCGGCCCAATTAGGGATTTATATAGGTTTTGTGCATTACAGGCTTTTGGGGGCAACGCTTACCGGATTAGCTTTCGTTATGCCCTCTTTCATTATGGTAGTTCTATTGGGCATGGCATACCGGCAATACAGCGGGTTGGCCTGGATACATAATGTTTTTTATGGTGTTGGCGCCGCCGTGATCGGCATTATTGCTATCAGTGCTTATAAACTTACCTTAAAATCTGTCGGCAAAATTAATCTGACCGCAGTTATAGCAAACTGGCCGCTTTGGGTATTTTATATCGTTGCAATTGTAATAACCATTTTAACCGAACAGGAGCAAATTTTGTTATTTATCGGCGCCGGACTCATTTACATGCTCATCAAGGCACCGCCTTTGTGGCTGAAAAGACCCGTTAACTTACCGGTGCTATTAGTTGCTGGATTTGGATTCTGGAATTACTCAAAAGATACGTTGATCGCTATCGCTGTCTTCTTTGCTAAAGCCGGGGCATTCGTTTTTGGCAGCGGCCTGGCTATTGTCCCTTTTCTGCATGCAGGTGTAGTGCAGGAGTACAAATGGTTGTCGGAAAGCCAGTTTGTTGATGCCGTGGCTGTAGCAATGATAACTCCGGGACCCGTAGTTATTACAGTTGGTTTTATCGGTTATCTTGTAGCCGGATTTCCGGGAGCACCAGTTGCCGCGCGGGCTACGTTTCTTCCATGCTTTTTATTTACAGTTGTTTTGGCCCCTTATTTTAAAAAGATTGCAAAAAATAAAAGTATCAAAGCTTTTGTCGACGGCATTACGGCCTCGGTTATCGGGGCACTGGTTGGGTCGGTAATCATAATTGCAATCCGCTCCATTGTTGATATTCCGACGGCCATCATTGCGGTAGCTGCTATGCTGACGTTGATCTATTTCCGAAAAGTACAGGAGCCCTTTGTGATACTTGCAGCAGCCCTATTGGGTGTGGTAATTAAAACCTTTTAGTAATTTTAATATTTATACAACCAAAAACTAATCTATTATGAAAAATTCAACATCACCTTCTTTTTCGCGCAGAACACTATTAAAGGCAAGTGCTATTTTATTTGGAACAAGCTTGATTGATGTCCACAAAACAGATGCGGCCATTCCCATTATTACCTGAAAAACGCCGGCGTTAACTCCCGCTGAAATCGCTGCCATTGAGGCTGCCATCGGCAAAAAAGGAATGTATAAAGAAGCCGAGGCTACACATACAACCCCCATGCCGCGCAATGATCTGAAAGTTACAATAAAGGATCAGCCCGTACCGGTTCCTTTTGGCTTTGGCGGATGGGTGTCTATCAAAAGAACCATAGATGGCAAATCGGCGGTGCTGATGAGTGACAATGTGTTGCTTCAGAGCGAAGTAAATCAGCTTATCACTGCTGTACAGGCAAACGGCCTTGAAGTAGGGGCCATTCATAATCACTTCTTTTATGAGGAACCCCGCATATTTTATATGCACGTGCATGGCATGGGCTCGCCGGAAGAGTTGGCTCAGAAGTACGCAAAGGCAATTTCCGAAACAAAGATCTCACCCAAAAACCAGCCACCAGCAGGTCCCCCTCCTGCTAAAACAGGTAAAGACATTTTTGATGTTGCGCAATTAAATGGCATCGTTCAATACGAGGCGGCCATAAATGGTCCAACTATAAAATATACAATCGGCAGAAAGGACCTTACTGTTATCGCAATGGGCGCCGAGTTAACCCCGTCAATAGGTTTAAATACATGGGCGTCATTTACCGGTTCAATGGAAAATGCATATATAGCCGGCGATATTGCTATGCTGGAGCATGAGGTGAATGCTGTTATTAAAACGCTAAGGGCGAACAATCTTGAAGTTGTTGCTGTCCATAACCACATGCTTGGCGACAAACCACACATGATATTCTTACATTATTTAGGTACCGGCCCGGCAGCGCAACTTGCCAAAGGTTTTAGAGCAGCAATTGACCAATTGGGTAAGGGAAGCGGCGAAATGAAAATGTAGATCAGGAGAATCAAGAGTCAGTATTACTTACCTGTTTGCTTGGCCTGATTTTTCATCTGATCGTTGGCTACAATAACAATTTCGACCCTGCGGTTTTTAGCCCTTCCATCGGCTGTGCTATTATCTGCTATAGGTTCTGTTTGACCCTTTCCCTGGGTGCTCAAACGTGAACCATCTACGCCATTGTTGGTTAAATAGGTTTTAACGGTGCCGGCCCTTCGTACTGACAGATCCATGTTGTATGTTGCTGACCCGGTATTATCGGTATGACCAATGATCAGGACGTTGGTTTCCGGGTTCTTCTGTAACGACGTTGCCAGGTTTTGCAAATTGGTTTGTGCAGCGGGTTTGATATCTGTTTTGTCGAAATCGAACAATATACCCGAATCAAACTTTACAATAATACCCTCACCTTCGCGGGTAACTGTAGCACCGGGCACTGTCTGTTTGATCTCGGCAGCCTGTTTGTCCATTCTATGCCCGATAAAGGCCCCCGCTGTACCCCCAACGGCCCCGCCAATTATAGCGCCTAAAGCCGTATTACCTGCCGACTTACCGATAAAGCCCCCTATCACGCTCCCTGTTCCGGCACCAATAGCCGCGCCTTTTTGAGTTTTGTTAAGCGATTTGCATCCAACATTTATGATGCATGCAATAGTTATTGCTATACTGCATATAACTACTTTTAATTTTAAATTCGTCATTTTCTATTAAGCTTCCTTATTCTGTTATTAAGCATCTTATCTGTTTAAAGACAAAGCAGATGCCATATGCATATTGTAGAGATTAGTACCTTTTGCACTAATAGAATAGCTATTTACCTGTATTGAAATGATATTTTTTAAACTGAAAGGAAAGTCATCGATTAAATTAAAAAAATTCATAGGATACGATGTCCTTTTTTTAGTACAAAAGGACAAATTCACGGCATTGAAAAAGCCCCGATAAACGAGGCTTCTTTTTGTTTTAATTTACAATTAAGATTTATTCAGCTGCCGGAATACTTGAAACCCGATAGCCGGTGCCATCGGCATCTTTAAATTCTTCATAGAACACATTGTCGGGCGATACAAAGTATTTTTTATTATTTAAAGTAACCTTGCGACAATCAGCCGGTAGTTCGTTTACGATATCGCCAACCTTTACACCAACTTCGGGAGCAGGGCGGGTATTTTCAACCCGCCCGGTATTAGGGGCACTATTATCCATGATAGGATCATCGCTATCAGTCATTGGCTGGTCGCCTGCGTTGTTACCGGTTTCCAGTACGCCGTCCTTACCAACAACTATATATACTTGCTTGCCATTGTCATCAACGCCTTCCGCGTAGTAAACTCCGTTTAGTTCATAATACTGTTCACCATCAATTATGATAGATTGGGCATTATCAGGTAACGAAGGAACGGAAGCGCCGATAGGAGGGGCCACCGCCTCGTAGCCTCCATTATATGGTCTGTAAAAAGCTCCATCAGCATAATAATATTGCAATGAACCAAAATAGAATGGATAATATCCGTAAGGCAAACCACCCAAATAAAATCCAATACGCGGGTAGCCCCAGCCAAACCCAAACCTGAAACCTGGTCCGTAATAACCACGTCCGCCGCCGTAATAACCACGTCCGCCATAATAACGTCCGCCGCCGTAATAACCACGTCCACCGTAATAATGGCCGCCCCTGTAAAAACCACGGTTATAACCTGCACCGCCTCTTACCACACCACGATATGCTGTGCCGCCGCGTGCACCGACATTGCCGCGAAAGCCACTACTACCGCGAAAACTGTTGCCGCCGCGTGCACCGACATTGCCGCGAAAGCTGCCGCCGCCGCCATGAAAACTGTTGCCGCCGCGAAAGCTGCCGCCGCCACCACCATGAAAACTACTACCTCCGCGAACGCCGCCACCGCCCCCATGGAAACTACCGCCCCCATGAAATCCGCTACCGCCGCGAAAGCCGCCTCCGCCCCCGTGGAAACCACCACCACCACCATGCGAGCCACCACCGCCTCCGTGCGAGCCACCGCCACCACCATGGCCGCCATGCTGCGCATAAGCTCCGCCAATTAATGCTATTGTCAGCAAACCTGTTAATGTGAATGCAGACATATATTTAAATAAACTTCTCATAATCTCGATCCCCGTTTAATCTTTTTTATTTTGACTAAAGCTATTTCAAAAGGTTTATTCCCTATAAGCGTGTTTTTTCAGAAACTGGCATAAAAAAAGAGCCCTCGACAAATCGGAGCCCTTTCGATGTCTTAAACATACTAATTTTTAATTCTGATGATCGTCCGATGTTATGCTCGCTATACGATAAGCTTTATAATTATGCGCATCCATAAATTCCTCGTAATAGATACCATCAGGCGATACAAAATATTTTTTGCCATTCAGGGTTACTTTGCGGCAACCATCAGGCAATTGGTTTACAACGTCCCCAACTTGCGGTTCGGGCGGCGTATTATCAACGCTCTCGCCATTGGTATTTAAGACGCCATCTTTACCGGCAACTACATAAATCTTTTTACCCTTATCGTCAACGCTCTCCTGGTAATAAACGCCATTAAATTCATAGTACTGCTGGCCATCAATTACTATGCTCTGTGCCCCTTTTGGCAAGTCGGGTACTGCTGCACCAACCGGTGGGACTGCAACTTCATATCCGCCGCCGTCGTAAGGCCTGTAAAAAGTTCCGCCATAATAGTAATATAGGTCAGATCCAAAATAAAAGGGGTAATAGCCGAATGGTAAAAACCCGATGCGAAATCCAAGATGCGGATAACCATAATATCCGCCACCAAAAAAACCGCCGCGATAGCCTATGCCTCCACGGAATCCTATGCTGCTGTGAAAGCTGTCGCCGCCAAAACGAACACCGCCGCCACCACCGCGAAAACCACGCTGAGCATCGGCTGTAGACACTAACATTACCGAAAACAATCCGGCCAATGCTAAACCGGACACATATTTAATCACACTTTTCATGATTTTTATAACAGAATTTTCAACTATAAATTATATCCCTTGTAAAATATGATGATTAGACTAAAATGCGGTATAAAGGTTTAATTCGAAGGTTGGTTTTTTGCACAATTTTATGAGTTTTTTTATCAGCAGATTATCAACTAATTATGCTTTCCATTCTAATTTATTCGGCCCAAAATCCGCTGCTGGTGCAAACGCAATGTCATTAAATTAAGCAAATCGCCCATTCTACTCACCCGGTCATTGCTTCGCTCGACCACCTTCTCTGCTGCGCAAAGAGGGTTTAAAAAATTCTTGCTCCCCCTCTTTGCGCAGCAGAGAGGGGGCTGGGGGGTGAGTCGACACGGTGCGCAGGCAGGTAAGTAAATATCTATTTTCCTTAACTTAATGACATTGGCCGTCAGGTACGCTACCTTGGTTCCATACCTGACGGCATGGCTTTTCTACGGGCTTGCTTTTCTACCGGGCTTTAACCCCGCTGGGGTTTATTTCCCCTATCTTAATGACATTGCGCGTGTGCCCAGCTTGCATTAAAAAAATAAAAAATAGTTGTAAATGCTAATTATTTTAGCTAACTTAGCAGTTCAAATTTTACCGTTTGAATCACCCGTTTAGCTTTATTGCCTCTTTTCAGAATATCCGCCGGTGATCTTATTTATATTTTCTTGAACCCTAACATGCCTTCTGCAAACAGACGTGCAGGCATTCCATCATATATTAATTATTTGTGAAAATAGTTGAAATCGCTCTTTGACATTTTAGTTCTATACCAAATCGTAACCTCAGTGTCTGGTGTGTATGCATTCGGGCGGGGGTGTGTGAACGGTACTTGTGGCCTTTGATTTTAAAAAGAGCACGAGTACCCCAACGCTTTTACTCTACCCGGATCGCGCCAGATTGGGAGCGAACAGAATAATATTTGGCCTCTGTGAACTTCGTGCCCTTCTTTGTGAATCTCTGTGGTAAAAATAACGACAAAGGACGCAGAGATTTTCACAGAGAACCACAAAGTCGTCTATTGCACAAATATTGTTTGGCGTTCGTTTAACCGGGTTGACTTTTGAGACAACTTCTTCCGGGGAGTTATGTAAATAGGACCACTCACCATAAATACGAAAAAAGAAATCGAAAAAACGCGCCGGCCTGGTCTTGCAGTCATAATAAATTTAAAGGGGTATTTGCGCCGGCGGCAGATTGACCTGGAATTTGCCCTCCGTAATTACTTTACTGGTACTAATTTCCTGGTTGCGTGTAGTAAACGAAAATGTACCGGTAACGGCGCCATTGGAATATGAATCTATCGTAACACTGCCGTAGATACCGTCATAAACTACAGCGGCACCATTGGTACTGATATAATGTACAATTGCCTCGTTTCTTACCGTTGCCACTTCAAAGGTACCCACGGTTATATGTTCAATTAATATGGTTACTTGCTCAGTGCCAAATGTGCCTATCACATAAATTGAAGTATCACTTGCCTGATAATAGGACCCTGTAGGTGCAGTTGAGCTTTTTAATACCCCGTCCACCTTTAATGAAATATATTGAGCTGAAAGTTTATTATCCGGACCATTGCTTTTTGAACAGGCGTTGAATAGCAGGGTACAAAAGATTAATACCAATAGGACTGATCTGTGCAATTTCATATATTATCGGATACTGCAAGATATTAAATTAATTTATTGGATTATGTAAATTTAATTTCGAAGGGTCACAGGTGTTCAGAAGGTATAATGACGGATATAATTCCCTCCTCGGGGAGGGGTGCGGATGCCTGCGAAGTGGCAGGGCGGGGTTAATCGCCTTGCAAAGCATGTTCACTAACCCCACCC
>JANYAB010000010.1 GCA_025355225.1 Bacteroidota bacterium | reverse complement strand
CCATTCACCGCACCCAACCATACATTGTCCTGATTTTTGGTAGTATCCCATTTCCAATTCTAGTTATCCGGGCGTAATCCGCCAGGCTTATTTAGGCCCATCATGTAAGTGGCTTTATTTTTATCCATCTCCAATGCAAGGCTGATGTTTTTTATCCTGAGTTTTTTCTTTGCTTTTAGTGTTAAATGATAATCCACAAAGCCATCAAATTCCATTTGGCCTGTACATTCAAGATCGAGATCTTTTGAACTATTTATTACTTTCCAGCAAACTTTCGAGGGTGTGCGTTCGGTAAAGGATAATTTGCCTGGTATTAACCTGATCGTATCTCCGTTGTCTTCCTCAACAACAAACCGGAATGGGCGATCAATGATCGGCTCTCCTTTTTTTATCAGTGACTGATTGGAGGGCCCAAAAAAACTTACTATTGACGCCGGAAGTCCGCTTTCCGCAATAGTTAAAGTACGCCCCAAAATACTGATCGTTTTACCTTCAACACCAACAGGGTCGAATCCCTTTGTAATCTTATCGTTTATTCCGGTCGTAGCATCAAGCCAGTTCAATCTCGATAGCCGATAACTATCATTATATCCGTGGTTCAGGACTGCTGCTCCGTTAACATTTAATAATATTGGTATAGTTTGCTTATCGCCATTTGCGACTACTGAAACTGAACCGGCATAAGTTCCGGTTTTTACGCCCGCAAGATCAACACCCATCCAAAGCGCTTGTACCCGCCCCGCAGAAACCCGTACCGTTTGAATAAAAGATCCGCCTTTAAAATCAATGCCGCCTTTGTTATAACAGCTCATCTTCCCGGCAGCGATCACATTACCTTTTTTAGCCCTGAGGTCAGAAAACTCAATGCTGACACTATTAAGATCGCCTTTAAAGGCCCATAACCCGATTTGATAAACATAGATTTCTTCGGGTTGTGCCCGCATTGAAAAACGCTTCAAATGGGCTGCATCAATAATTTTCACTTCAGGAATGGAATCAAACCATTTAATTGGATCTTCCCTTAATACAGGGTAAGCTAAAAAGGATTTGTTTTTGAGTCCCTTGCCATACTTCTCTAAAGCCGTGGCCGTTGAAAGGTAAGTCGTCTGCCCGTTAGCAACAGCGGTACAAAACCCGATCAAAAGAATTAAGATAACCCTTAAATATTTTATTTCTGCATTCATTTCAATTTGGCGTTATGTGCAGCAGCCGTTCCCTTAGCTATTGCTTAAATGATGTTTTCCGTTTGGTATATATTTATCAGGATTTAACAGTTCTTCTTTTGCCATGAAAATTAGTTGCTCCAATTGATCCTTTGATCTTTCATATTCGTTTAAGAGCTTAAACTGATTCTTTGACCTTACTAAATTTTGACCAGGGTATTTAGCGCCGTAATAAACATCCTGGTTAAGGAAGTCGGTTAAAAAACGCAAGGCCTGCATATAAATGATCATTTCTCCCGAAAATATAAAGCTATCTAATTCTGTTTCTGTTAAAACACTCCCCATTGCCGATAAATAGCCCCTACAAATAGCATTGAAAATATTTTTACGGATGTAAATTTTGGAGGGATCAGTTTCTTCTTCGGTAGAGGGAGATAGGTAGGATCTCATCATATCCCCAACATCACTTAAATAGTATCCCGGCATTAATGTGTCAAGGTCAATTACGCACAATCCATTTTCTTCTTCATCGAACAATATGTTGCTGATCTTGGTATCATGATGGATGACCCTCAGCGGAATTTTATTACCCTCAATTAGTTGGTTGTAAGTTTGCAGGATATAATGAAATCTGTAAGCTTCTTTTATTTCCCCGTTAGCCTCATCCAGCCTTTCTTTATTTGCGCTTTGAGTTGCAGACTTGAATTGCCCGAACCTGAGTTTGAGGTTATGAAAATCAGTGATGGTATATTCAAGCTTACCAACCTCAAAGTCCTTTAATAAACTGGTCAACCTGCCAAATTGCTTCGAAGCTTCAAATGCCTCTTTCTCTGAACTTACAGCATCTAACGTTTTAGATCTTTTTACAAATGGAAATAATCTGAACAGGCCGCATGCGTCATGTTCTATCATAAAATTTCCATAGATGGTGGGCAGCGGCGCAATAAAAGAATAATCGGGGTAGTGCTTGTTAAGATATTCCTGCAATACAGTTATATTTTTTTCAATAATACCGGGTACTTTAAAAACAGCAGTGTTGATCTGCTGAAGTATAAACTCTTCAGATTTGCCGGTCACTTTAAAGGTATGATTAATTAACCCCGAGCCAAATGGTTGAATGCTATATTCTGCCGGGTCTAAACCGAACTTTATTAGAACGCTATTTAGCATAATATTGATTTTATAGTAATATTTATCCTGTTAAGCCAATTTGGCTTAATCATTCTAATGGTTTAAAATCTTTTAGTTATAAGGCGACCTTCAAATCAAAACAAGTTGTCAAACAGTAACATTCATTGACAATCATCAATTTTTAAGTTTCTTATTAAGGAAAGCTCCCAGCTTTTCATAACCGGAAGCGTTAGGATGCAATCCGTCTATAAACAGTTCGCTATTGATCTTCTTATCCTTATTCAGCAAAAGCTGTCCGGCGTCAAAATATTGAGATCCTGGGGGTAAGGGAATTTTTGATATTAATTTATTGAGTTGGACTATCCGGTTTTCCATGCCCTGTCGCGGCAGGATTCCTAGAAAGTAAATTTTCGCGTTGGGCTGTTTTAAATGTATAACCGGGATCAGGAATGTCAGCCCATCTACGATCTGCTGATCGGTATTCCATTGTAAATTATTGGTACCGATCATCAAAACGATCCTGGAAGCAGAAAAACCGTCCAACTCTCCATGATTTACACGCCATAATACATTTTCGATCCTATCCGCTCCAAACCCTAAATTAACGGTATTCCTTTTGCTAAAATATTTCACCCACGAATCTCTGCCCCTGACAAACGGCGCCACAGGTTCTCCGTCCCAGTAATGGGTAATTGAATTTCCTACAAACACCAGATCAGGCGGGTGCATTTTTACTTGTTCCAATACCTGGTGATGGCGTGTCTGCCAGTCATAACTACCATCCCTCGATTGCGTAACCGGAATAGTAGTGCTTATCGACCCGCTGGCCTCATTAAAAATGCTCCTGATCTTTTTTTCATAAGCATTGGCATAGTTTAACATTCCCAGATCGTTTGAGTGTATACCATCTACAGTGCTATTCATATCCTGTCCGATATCTTCTTTAGAAAGTATAAATACATTCGCTACATCATGCTTGCGCAAAGAATCAACGATCTCCTCAACTACATGATTTACTTTTTCTGATCCACTCTCTTTTAATGAGTTGATATCTTCATCAATAAATCCGTCATATTCAGTTAATATTATCGGAACTCCCGGCCTTTTAGCCTGGATTATTTTCACAGCAGCGGCTATTCGTTTCCTTACCCCGGCCAAATCGAAATAGGGCTCAACCATATTCGGCATGCAGTCCAGGATATATAACCTGGCATCTATCTCCGTAACCAATCCAAGTACTTCTTTTTCCAGGCGACCATTACCGGAAAACCCTAAATTTATTATTGGCCGGTCGAGTTTTCTTCCCAGGATAGCTGTCCAGGCCATACCGGGCCTGGAAGCACAGGCACCCTGGGCAATAGATGTCCCATAAAGTACAATAGGTTTCTCATTATCCTGCGGTTCCGGCTTAAACAAACTTTCTCCCGGAACAGATATTTCCATCCATTTAACCGTGTTATAAAGAGGCAGGTATAAACAATATTCCGTATTATAATCCCTGGTCGTCGCCAGGTTGGTATAGTGGTATACAATAGTATCGCCAAAAGTATATTTTGCCGCATTCCAAAGCCATTTCCCGTTAATGTCTTTCGAATACAAGTCGACACCGCTAACTCCGGTGGCCGGCATATGAGGCATTTGTAATCCACCGGTTACAATATATTTTACTATAACTTCATCCGTATTTGTTCTGAAACGGATACTAAGCCCCGCACTATTTTTTGCGAGATCCCATACATCTTTTCTCACCACCTGCTCAGCCCTGGATGGCAAACGGCCATAATAAACTGTAGGTTCATTTGACCAGCCCTGCCCCTGCAATATCTTTAAAGTATCAGTTTCGGGATTCCATGCTTTCATTTTCCGCTGATCTTGTGCATAAGAAAATTGAAGTAGAAATAGAACCGCCGTTACTGTTATTAATGTTTTTCCCGTTAACATACTTTAAAAGATAGGCAATAAGAGCGGGCTAAAAGGCCCGCTCTTGTTAATTATTTTAGAACCAAGCGGACACCCGCAGCAACTCTGACACCTGTAACTCCATAGAAAAGTGGCCTGCTTTGATCATATGCCGGAGAAGCCGCGCTTGATGAATAGGTCTTATCTTTCCCATTGTTTAGGTTTGTGGCATCTGCGAAAATGCTAAATCCTTTCTTGATTTCATAATTAACGGAGCCATCTAACTGCCCATAGTTACTATGCCAAATCTCCTGGCCAAAAACATCGCTGGGAAGCAATAAATAATGGTCCCTGTAAGTATAAGCCAGCCTTGCCTGGAATTTACCGCCATTGTCATAATAGATCGCGGAGTTTAAGCTGTAACGGGATACTCCCGGGAAGGAAGCGATCTGACCATTTTTCAAGTTTAACTCACCGTTAGAAAAGGTCACATTCGCAATCACGCCAAGTCCTTTTAAAAACCCGGGTAAAAATTTAAGGGGCTGTTGGAAAGACACTTCATTACCAAATATCGAACCTCCGCCCTGATTCTCTGGCTGGGAGTACGAAATATAATTCACGCCCAATAGATTTACATTATTGGTAGTGACATCAGTAATAAATGACGATAATTTTTTATAAAAGAAATTAGTTGAAATGATGCCGCCGCTTGTGGTATACCACTCAAAGCCTCCATCGTAATTGTCAGACTCGTAGGGCTTAAGACTTGCATTCCCCGCTAAATTAACTATCAGGTTCTGATAATTTATCGATAATCCTCCCATATCACTGAATACAGGCCTTGTTACTGATTTTGAATAAGCAGCACGGAAGAATGTATTATCGCTTAAATCAAATTTAAGATTTATGGAAGGTAAGAAATTGGTGTAAGAACTGTTGGTATTTACCTGGGATATCCCGCCGGTCAGGGTTGGCACGTGAACCCCATTAACGATATTAATTACAAAGTTCTGGATAAAACTGGTCACGCCCAAATTGGTATTTACAGCTCTAACACCTGCATTTCCTGTAAATGGAATATCGCCTAATGTTCCTTTTAAATTTACCTGGAAATAACCAGCATAAGTTTTCTCGTTAACATTGAACGACTGGTTGGGATTGTAGACGTTAGTTGTTACAGCCCCTGCTTGTGCCAGTTTACCGGCTATGGCATTAAGGTCAGACGGAAAAGTGATGCCGGAATAGTTTAAAGGAAATCCGCCGCCCAGAAAATTGGTCACGCCTTGTTGAGTAGGTAAACTTGAGGCTGGCAGCGAAACACCGGTTCCTGAAGCTGTTTGCCAGGCCGACCCGTCATATTCATTGATATCTTTTTCGCGATCGCTGTACCGTATTCCAAATTTTATGGAAGAAATAAAAGAACTTTCGACCTTCTTCTCCGCGTCAGCCTTCGAAGAATATTCTTTGTCAAGATTTGTGCGATTGGTAATTTGAAAGTTTCGGGAATTCAGATTATCAGCCGAAAAAGGATTTGTGCCTATTGGCGTAGCGGATATATAATCCTTGCCTACTTTGACATTTATAGGCACCTGTCGGGTTGGCGGGGTAGTAAATACGAGCGACTGATAAT
>JANYAB010000004.1 GCA_025355225.1 Bacteroidota bacterium | reverse complement strand
ACAATGGCATGATAGACAAGTGTCCCTTACTAATCGCCAAATGTGCCAACGTAGCCGATGTAATTACCCTGGTGAATTTTGCACTGGAAAATGATCTGCTTACTGCGGTACGAAGCGGCGGCCACAATGGGGGTGGCCTGGGTATTTGCGATGACGGGTTGGTTATCGATCTCTCGCAAATGAAAGGGATCAATGTTGATCCTACCGCTAAAACAGCATGGGTTGAAGCAGGATGCACATTAGGCGATGTTGATCACGCCACACATGCATTTGGCCTGGCTACCCCGAGCGGAATTTTCTCCACTACCGGAATAGGGGGGATCACTTTGGGCGGCGGATTGGGACATCTTACCCGCCAATATGGTCTCGCAATCGACAATCTGCTGGAGGCTAACGTAGTATTGGCTGATGGTAGTTTTGTAAAAGCCAATGCCACAACCAACAAAGATCTTTTCTGGGCGCTTCGCGGTGGTGGCGGCAATTTCGGTGTGGTTACTTCTTTTGTATTCAAGCTGCATCCTTTAAGTACTGTTTACGGCGGCCCGATGTTATGGGAACTGGACGAAGCCGAAGAGGTGTTAAGATGGTACCAGGACCTGATCAAAAACGCGCCTGACGAACTTAACGGATTTTTCGCTTTCCTTTGCGTTCCGCCCGGTCCTCCGTTCCCCGAACATCTGCATGCAAAAAATATGTGCGGGGTGGTGTGGTGCTATAGCGGCGATATGGAAAGAGCTGAAAAAGTTTTTGAGCCTATCCGGAATTTTAAAAAGCCGGCTCTCGATTTTGTGGGCCCCTTACCTGTTCCCGCACTGAATAGTATGTTCGATGCGCTGATGCCGCCCGGATTAAACTGGTATTGGAAAGCTGACTTTGTAAATGAGTTGGGTAACGAGGCAATTGCCCAGCATTTAAAGTACGGCACAAAATTGCCCACTCTGCTTTCAACCATGCATCTTTACCCAATTAATGGCGCTGCATCAAGAGTAAGCAATAAAGATACCGCATGGAATTATCGCAGCGCAACATGGGCCATGGTAATTGCAGGTATCGACCCCGATGCGGCCAATAATGATAAGATAACCAAATGGGCAAAGGATTATTGGGAAGCATTGCACCCTTATTCCGCAGGCGGTGCTTATGTAAACTTTATGATGGATGAAGGAGAAGACAGGGTAAAAGCAACCTATGGTGATAATTATGAAAAATTAGTTGCTGTAAAAACCAAATACGATCCCGACAACCTGTTTAGGGTAAACCAGAATATAAAACCAGCTATGCATCTGCATATGGATTAATTGTCTGAACTGATAACGGATGTATGCCTGCTCCATCGGAGCAAAATGTTGGTAGTAGTATTAACCACCCAGCCATTGGCATGCCGTAGGTATGCAACTTGGTTCCGTACCTATGGCACGGCGATTTGCTTGTTCTATTATTTTCTACCAACATTTTGCTCTAATGGAGCATTATTGATATTTGCAAATGCTTAAAATTTTAACGCTATCAATTTTATCAGCGTGTTTGTCAGCTTTATGACTTTAATCTGTCTAACACACTCAATCCTCAAATCCGAAATCGAAAACGGTGAAGCCTTCTTGAACACCGATGAAAACAAATAATAGTGAAAAATCCCAATTCCGAATTCGAAATCACCTTACCACAAGCGATATGCTTTCTGTGGTGTGCGCGCTAAAATAACCTAGGGTAACCGGGGTAATATTAGTCGGCGGATTTGATGGTGTAACCCCTCCACCCGGATTATCTCCTTCTTGCCGCATCAGTGTGAACCAATACGTATACATCGGCTTGTCTATGCTTTCCATCTCTACCTTAACAATATCGCCCGGATAAATATCGATGTCATCCTCTCTCAAGTCCAGGTGTACATATCGTCCATCCGAAAAATCATCGTTAATAGCAAAAATGCGCTTTACCTGTACCTGGTTCACATACATCACAAAGCGGTATTGGTTAACAATATATTGCGGGTCTTGAAAATGCACTGTAATTATCTTTCGGTCCTTACCATTGTTGAAATCTAAATTTGTCGCCGATATCGAATCCAGCCGCACCCGGCGAGGCATGGTTGAGCTGGCCGTATAATTTTTCCCGTTGCTTAGCACAGACATGGTGTAGACACTTCCGCTTTTTCCGGCCAAATTATCAGTGGAATAAGTTCCGGCCTGCCCTTCAATGAATGGATAACTAAGCCCCTGGTCATCACTAATAATAACTGTAGCGCCTGTAACCGGGGGGTAAGTATTGGTATTGGTAAAAGGCACATTCTGATTAAGCTTAACAACTTGCAGGCCCCGCACATTGGTGAGGTTGCCCTCTATCACCAATTCGCCTGTGTTATTTCCTAACTTCAGATCTACCACCTTGGTACAGGAGGTTACGATCAGCACAAGGAGAAGAAGACTAAGCGTATATTTAATATTTGTGATGCTCATGTGTTGGATCTAAAATTTAAAGTTCCAGGTAACTGATGGAATACGGGTAGCAAAAATACTTGTTTCCACGGCTTCTGTTGTATTAGGTACGGTTTTGCTGTCGCGAAAAGTGACGGTATAAGGGTCGCGGTGGGCATAAACATTATATAGACCAAAGGTCCAGCTCGAGTGGTATTTTTTATGTTCTTTTCCTTCCAGCGTCGCGCCCAGATCCAGCCTGTTTTCTGATGGCAGACGATAGCCATTGCGTTCCGAATAGGAGTAAGTAGTTAATCCCCCAATATTATATTTCCCTGTTGGATAGGTGACTGCATTGCCCGTGCCATAAATAAACACGCCCGAAAAAGACCAGCGCTTATTTAACTGATAAATACCCACTACAGACAGATCGTGTGTGCGGTCTTGTTTAGCCGGGTAATAGTTGCCATTATTGATAGCATCAAACTTTCTTTCTGTTCGCGATAAGGTATAGCCTATCCAGCCATTAAAGCGGCCATACTTTTTCTTCAGAAATAACTCAACTCCATAAGCCCTGCCCGTGCCGTATGTGAGCAACGATTCCACATCAGGGTTAACAAGCAGTTGTGCGCCATCTTTGTAATCAATTTGATTTTGCAGCCATTTATAATATACTTCTGCAGAAAGCTCATACGTGTTGTCCTTAAAATTTTTAAACCACCCGGTCGAAACCTGGTCAGAAATTTCGGGCTTTATATTATTGCTGCTCATTACATACAGATCGGTAGGGGTGCTGCTGGTAGAGTTGGTGAGCAGGTGGATATTCTGTGTATTGCGGTTGTAGGATAACTTTACGGAATTCTCATCATTGAAGACATAACTTGCCGATAAGCGCGGTTCAAGATTAAAATAGGTTTTTACATTAGCGCCCTGGGCATAGGTGGTGGCCATTATGTTATTTCCGGCTGCGTCATAGGTATTAAAAGTACCGGGCCCTAATAAAAACATGCCGCTTAATCTCACGCCGTAAAGGATGGTTAACTTATCGCTCGCCTTCCACTCGTCGCTCACATAAGCTGCATTTTCAAAACCATAACGCTGCTCTACGCTCTTGCTGTTAAAGCTCGATGATTGCGTAGTGGTGATGGTTCCGGGTGCAATAACATGGTGCAAAATGTTCAATCCAAATTTAAGCGTGTGACTGTTCCCCATTGAATATTGCAGGTCTTCTTTAAAATTAAAGTCCGTTATTTGCGAAGTAGCCTTAAAATCATCATTGCTTTCAAAACTCTGTATCACATAATTATAATTGCTGAACACTATCGAGGTATTGGAAAACAGCCGGTCATTAAACAGGTGGTTAAACCGTATTGTTCCGGTAGAGTTGCCCCAGTTGGTGCCGAAAGTGTTTTTTAAGCCCAACACATCTTTACCAAAATATCCCGAAATATAAATGGCGTTCTTATTATCGAAATGATAGTTGGCTTTGGCGTTGATATCATAAAAGTAGATAGAACTTCCCTGGAGGGTTGAATCGGAAGAATGCCTTAAGAAAAAATCGATATAAGTACGCCGGGCGCTTATCATGAACGATCCTTTATCTTTTACAATCGGCCCCTCCACTTTAATGCGCGAAGAGATGAGCCCAATGCCACCCTGTACCGTAAAGTTCTTGTTATTGCCTTCATTCATTTTAATATCTAAAACAGAAGACAAGCGTCCACCGTATTCGGCAGGCATTCCACCCTTGTACAAACTTACATCCTTTATGGCATCCGAATTAAAAGTGGAGAAGAAGCCAAAAAAATGGGAGGCATTATAAACGGTAGCTTCATCCAGTAAAATGAGGTTTTGATCGGTTGCCCCGCCACGTACGTAAAACCCGGTGTTCCCTTCTCCTGCCGATTTTACCCCGGGCAATAAGGAGATCGTTTTCAAAATGTCCTTTTCACCAAGCAATACAGGCACCTGGTTTATCTGCGCCATACTTAATTTTTCGACCCCCATTTGCGGAGATGCAACATTGTCATTATTGGGCTTGTCTGCATGTATCACCACTTCCTTCAGGTCACTTTGTAATGATAAAGAGATATTTGTGCTTTGACTCTGATGCAGGGAAACCTGGCGTACAAGGGGTTCATAGCCGGTGTACGTGATCAGCAGGT
>JANYAB010000789.1 GCA_025355225.1 Bacteroidota bacterium | reverse complement strand
CGGCGAAGCTCTGGGTTTTCAGTGCCGGGGTTAAAGATGATTCGTTTTGGGTGGGTATCTAATATATAATCATACAGGCCCTCCTGGTTATGCGGACCTACATATAAGGTAATGGTATCTATATCATTATGGATCGTTTCCGGTTTTTCTATCGGCACCCCGGCAACCTCTCCGCTTCTCAATCCTACATTCACTATACTGTGCCCGCTGCGTACCAGTCTATTCGATGCAAGGTAGGCATAGCGGCTTTCGTTGGGTGTTGCGCCTAAAACCAGCGTTTTTTTATCAACCATTTATTATCCTATTTAATAATGCGATTTGCCCGGCGTGGTAAATATGGTGTTGTATCAGCCCTTCGACCAATTCTTCGTAAGTTATTTCACCGGCTTCGCTGTTTCCTTCATTATTTATTCGTTCATCCCATTTCTCCGTAGGGAAATCCTGGATAACACCGAGCAAATTTACGTTGACCAGCTTTAAATCATTGACATAATTCTGCCATTTTTGTTCGTCGGGACTGCCGGTCGGAGGCAAGTCGCCACTTAGCGGCTGGCTGGCAACTTTACCATTCATCCGGTCGATGACCTCTTCTGTCCAGGGCCAGCATGTGTAAAACGATTTCGGCAATGGTATGTGACGCGCCTTGTTCTTTCTCAAAGGCAGCTTCAAAACTTACCTGCTCAATTATATTGTAAACTGAATTACCATACCAGGGATTGCCGGATAATACCTTTTGTAATTCCTGTTCGAGTTTTTCTGATTTTGTCATTATATAATATTATTTCAATTTGCTGGGCGTTGCCTGCGGCCCGTGCTATCCGCTCATACTACACAGGCATTAGCCACAAGGGCCGGTATCCGCTACTATCACTAACGCATTTTCCACTCTCTAAAGTGATGAATATATTTTTGTTGCCGCCAACACGCAATTGATCCCATCTATTGCAGCAGAAATAATGCCACCTGCGTAACCTGCACCCTCACCGCATGGGAATAGTCCTTCTACCTGCGGATGCTGCAATGTCTCCTTATCTCTTGGAACCTTTATCGGCGAAGATGTACGCGATTCCACCCCAACCAAAATAGCCTCGTTGGTATAGTAGCCTTTCATTTTCCGTCCGAAAGCAGGCAAGGCTTTTTGCAAACTTAGGGTTATCCAGTTAGGTAATACCTCTTCCAGGCTGACACTTTTTGTACCCGGAAGATAGGAGTTTTTAGGCAGATCAGCAGAAATGCGTCCTTCTACAAAATCCACCATCCGTTGCGCGGGGGCAACTAAATGGCCGCCTCCTGCGATAAAAGCCTGCTGCTCCACCTGTTGCTGAAACCGGAGCAATTTAAATGGGTCGCTATTATCGCCTTTTACATCCTCCAAGTTAACCTGCACTACCGTGCCGGAATTGGCATAAGGATTATTTCGTTTAGACGGGCTCCAGCCATTTACTACAATTTCCTTATCTTCCGTAGCACACGGCGCGATGATACCACCTGGGCACATACAAAAAGAGAAAACGCCGCGGCCGTCCACCTGCTCAACCAGGTTATAATATGATGGTGGCAAATACTCACCACGCGTATCGCAATGGTATTGTGCCCTATCGATTATTTCCTGGGGATGTTCTATCCGCACACCTAACGCGAAGGGTTTGGCTTCAATTAAAATATTTTGCCGTTGCAGCATTTCGAAGATATCCCGTGCCGAGTGACCGGTTGCCAGTATTACCGCGTCCGATTGCCAGGTTTCACCATCCAAAGTCTTTACGCCTCTTATCTTCCCGAAATCAACTATCAACCCGGTTACTTTGGTATCAAAATGAATCTCGCCACCTGCATTTTGTATGGTTTCGCGAATCGCCTCTATAATGCCGGGCAATTTGTTGGTCCCGATATGCGGCCGCGCATCTATTAGTATGTCTTCTTCTGCACCATGCGCCACAAAGGTTTTTAACACCTGGTTTACATCGCCCCTTTTGGTGGAACGGGTATACAGCTTGCCGTCCGAGTAAGTTCCCGCCCCGCCCTCGCCAAAGCAATAATTCGATTCAGGGTTTACCAATCCCTGCTTGTTGATATTGGCCAGATCGCGCCTGCGCTGTTTTACGTCTTTGCCTCGTTCTAATATAACCGGCTTCAATCCCGATTCGATACATTGCAAGGCAGCAAATAATCCGGCAGGCCCTGCACCTATAATAATAACCGGCTTGCGATTTTTTTCCTCAGGATATTTAATAGTATAGGTCTCGGGATGATAAGGCTCACCGATGAAAACCTGAACCTGCATGCGGTAAACCACCTTGCGGCCACGGGCGTCAATTGAACGTTTGAGGATTTTTAGGCCAGTAACTTGATTGGGCAGTACATTTAAGAATGACGCGGCCAGCTTTTTTAAAGCTGCTTCATCTTCATGCTGCTCTGGCGGGCAAACAATTTCTATTTCTTTGATCATGATGGCCGGGTTTTTATCCCGGATGCGGCAAAGGTAAGGAAAATGCTATTACATATATTTTACGATTAGGGAAACGCCTATGACGATGAACAAAATACCCCCAGTCAATAATTTTATATCAAACCCTAACTCATCTTGTTTTCCTTTTGCAAATATTTTTACTTGTCTTTTCGTAAGGCATACCCCAAATATCAAACAATCAATCCCTCCTAAAAAATATAAAGCGGTCATGAATTATTTCTTTTGGATAGAATCAATATTTATTATCATTTTCTTGTGGTTAAAATACCCTTGAATCCTGACGCTATCAATAAATTTTAACGAATCCACTTTATTCAAACCAAATTTCTGCAATACAGAATTATCGTCCGTTAGGCGAACTCTTTTAATCAATTGATAATTTCCACCCTCTTCACCTATTGATATATTTTCAGCGATTAGTGTTATGTTTTCCTCATCAGGAATTTCTAAAACTCTATAAAACACATCTTTATTGTCTTTATTAGTGTAAACTTTCCCCGAATAAATGGCATCTGTTTTCAAATAGATTTTACTTTCGAACTTTAACTCCTTGTCATCGGATAGTGCCTGATTTTTGGGTGATGTTGTTTTTGGGGTATCAGGCGACGAGACTTTCTTTTGAGGAGACTTGCAAGAGCTTATAATTAAAAAGGCAAATACTATAACCCGGCTTAAAACATTTGAGCTATCCATTATGATTTAGATTGTGATAAGGTATTAGTTAAAAATATAAAGTTAACGAAACGCGAGTCAATCTATCCGGTAGGGGAGATTTTTTTGACATTATCTTTTAAAAGCCCTCCCTTCCGGGGAGGGTTTGGGTGGGGCTAACCGTCCGCCTTACTGTCACAACCGTACGAAAACGAACACTTTCGTAGATGCTTAAAAAAATATTTTATTGATAATCAACAGCTTACTAAGTGGCATCAACATTGGCATGGCTTCATCAAATCCGAAGATCATGAATATCAACGATAATTTAAGTCAGATGTGGGAAGGATGCCTGCAGAACGATCGTAAACAACAGGAACTTTTATACAAAGCATTAGCCCCTAAAATGATGGCGGTTTGTATGCGCTATGCAAACGACCGGGACGAAGCACAGGATATATTACAGGAAGGCTTCATTAAAATGTTTAACAACGTACATAAATATCGCGGTGATGGCAACCTTGAAGGGTGGATACGCCGCATCATGGTACATACCGCCATTTCGCGCTACCGCAAGCTAAAACCAATGGTATTGGTAGAGGATATGGCCGAAAGTCATGTACATAGTTCCACCTCGCAAAATGCCAATAATTTGGAGTTGAAAGATCTGCTGAAACTGATACAGCAATTACCAAGTGTTTACCGCTCGGTATTTAACCTGTATGCTGTTGAAGGCTACTCGCACCAGGAGATCGGTAATACTTTAGGCATAAGCGAACTGCTATCGCGCACCACACTTTACCGTGCACGTAATATTTTGAAGGACAAATTGAGCCAGTTAACCTCTAAAGAACAATACTGTTTGGCAGGATAATCCCCACTGTTTTCCGGGGCGAAAAGATAGTCCAATAACTCAAGATTTCTCTTAAAGGCCATTAAGAATAAAGTTTGAATGAATTTTAAGCAATGAATATAATGTGGGTGAGCATATTCTTTGTAGTAACCATGATCTGTAGCCTTGTTGCTTATTTTAACCTGCCCAAAAAAAAGTAGCCTCACCCTGCCCGCTCCAAAGAAGAGGGGTTAAAACTCATCGCAAAGTCTTCAAGTCCTCTCCGGAGAGGATTATTCACTTATTGTTAGTTTTCAATGGTGTTCATGAGGGCTTTGCCGTTTAGGTGAGGCGACTACCTGCCCTGCACAATATAAATACCAAATTCCGCTATAGATGCTTGCGGCCAATAAGAAACCGGGTTGGAAAAATTGTGGTTAATATAAGCTTAGGCTATTTTTCATAGTTAATAATTGCTGCAAAATGTAATAATTCTTCAGCTCATGGCCGCTGGGCCTAGTCACTTTTGTCGCCACAAAAGTAACCAAAAAGGCTTTCAGCAGAGATGCTTCTTTGCCGCACGAGGCCTTTACGCTGCAAATCAGACAAAATCACGGGCTGCAAACTATTGCCCTTTCTTGCCGCTCAAGGCCCTGGCTTGGCAAAATTTGCTATGCCCCTTCCAGCGCTCAAGGCCACCATTATTTTGCCTGATTTCACCCGAAGCTTACCTGCTGACCCTAAAAAATAATCTTGGCAATCTTTTAATCCTAAAAATCGTGTTCAGACAATTTCACCTGAAGCTCATCTAGTGCCGAAAAAAACTAAAACCACAAACTTTTAATAACCTCAAAATTCGGCATCAGCAATGTTCGGGTGGCACAGTCCAAGCCCAATCACTGACTTTCACAGAACAGGGCGTAGCCGAGAGTTTCTTTTGGTTACTTTTCTTTGCGGTCAAAGAAAAGTAACATTCACTGGCTTTCATAAACCACTTTACCAATCCTGACGGGCACTGTCCGTCGTTTCGCCTGCACAAGATTTTCTCCATTTTCAGCGAAACGAAATGACATCTACCTATGCTTCGCCCCCATATAAAACACCATCTCCCCACCATTCATAATATCAGCATGACTAATAAAAAACCCACTCAACACCTTGCCATTTAAAATAATTTTCTGGATATAAACATTCTTCGCCCCCTGGTTCTTCACGTTGATGGTAAAAGTTTTCCCACTATCCAAATTGATAACCGCCTTTTCAACCGCCGGACTACCTATCGCATATTGATCCAATCCCGGTGCAACCGGGTAAAAACCTATCGAGCTGAAAATATACCAGGCACTCATCTGGCCGGTATCATCATTTCCGCCGAGTCCGTCGGGGGTTGGCTTGTACATGCGGGGTAATATCATGCGGATACGTTCCTGGGTTTTCCAGGGCTTGTCGGTCCAGTCGTACAGGTAAGCTACGTGGTGCGACGGCTCGTTACCATGCACGTAGTTGCCGATGATACCATCTTTGGTAATATCCTCCGTTTCGGCAAAGTATTTATCCGGCAGGTCGTAGGAAAATAAAGAATCCATGTAAGTGACAAACCGTTTATTGCCACCCATCATTTTGATCAACCCGGCAGGATCATGCGGAACATATAAGGTATAGTTCCAGGCATTGCCCTCAATAAAGCCCTGGTTAATGGTAGTAAAAGGATCAAAGGCTTTGCGGAAAGTGCCATCCATTAGTTTCGGATGCATAAACCCGCTTTTTGGGTCATAAACATTTTTCCAGTTTTGCGACCGTATGATAAATTCATCGTAAACGTCCTGTCGACCCAACTTTTTAGCCATTTGCGCAATGCACCAATCATCATAAGCATACTCCTGGGTTGACGATACCGAATTACCATTCTTTTCATCGGGAATATAACCCATATCCATATAAAAGCCTATCCCGGCATAATCCCGGTGACGCGCGGTTGCCACGCAGGCGTCCAACGCTTTGTTGGCATCAAACGGGGCATTGCCTTTTACTACCGCATCGGCCAATACCGAAACACTGTGATAACCGCTCATACACCAGTTCTCGTTAGCGGAGTTACTCCATATCGGCAGCATATGCTCCGGGCTTTGGTCATAATGCGCCATCATGCTTTGCACCATATCCGCGTTGCGTTTTGGTTCGATGATGTTGAACAGCGGATGCAGCGCGCGGTGCGTATCCCATAGCGAGAAGGTAGTATAATTGGTAAACCCTACGGCTTTATGCACATTCTGATCGAGTCCTTTGTATTGCCCGTCCACATCCATATAAATTGTGGGGTTGATCATGGCGTGGTACATCGAGGTATAAAAGTTCTCCTTGTCGGTTTTGCTTCCTTCTATCACGATCTTGTGCAGCTCGGTTTCCCATAGCTGCTGACCATCTTGCTTTACCTTTTCAAAATCCCATCCAGGTGCTTCGGCCTGCATGTTGGCCATTGCGCCGTCCATGCTTACCGGCGACAGCGCGAATTTTATCTTGATCTTCTCCCCTTCTTCGGTCTTGAAGTCGAAATAGGCCCGTAGCTGCCTACCCGCAATTTCAGGAAAATTGGGTGTGCGGTTAAACTGTCCCCAGAAACCGCCGTACACGTCACGTTTAGCGTAGTTTTTATAGCCGTGACTTATAAACGCCTTGTTAAACCTCATAGCGAAATATAGCGTACGGGTGCGCGCCCAGCCATTGGTGGAGCGATAGCCGACAACCGTTGAGTCATTAATCACCTTCATGTAGGTCCACACATTTTTATCGGGGTAGTTGTAGATGCCCGCCATCAGGTCTAAAATGATGTGGGCGTTATCCGATTTTGGGAAAGTATACTGATGAAAACCAACCCTGGTGGTAGTGGTCATTTCGGCGGTGATGTTGCTCTCGTCCAGCTTTACTTTATAGTAGTTGGCTTCACTCACTTCGTTTTGGTGCGAAAAGCCAGACCGGTAGCCACTGCCGGGTTTATCCGCGGTGCCGGGGTTTAGTTTTAAAGCACCGACCGTAGGCATGATCAAAAAATCCCCCAGGTCGGAGTGCCCGGTGCCGCTGAAATGGGTATGACTAAACCCAACAATGGTTTTATCATCATATTGGTAGCCTGCACAGTATTTATATACATCGGGGTTGTACTTGCCGTTCAGCTCGTAACCAACAGTATCCGTTTCGGGGCTTAGCTGCACCATACCGAAAGGCACCGTAGCGCCGGGATACACATGCCCCATGCGCTGCGTACCGATAATGGGGTGAACGTATTGAATTAAATTATCCGGGGTTTTTGTTTGTGCCGAAGCCAGGATGGGCAGGGCAGTTATGATGGAGAATAAGAAACGTTTCATTGCGCCAAAGATAAACACGATTGCGGGATTTTAATGATTTGAACCAGGATTTTAAACCGTTAGATGTCCACTTTTCAGGGCGTTCCACTTTGAAATGTGGAACACCATGGAAACCCGGAACGGTATCAATAGTTAAGAAAATTAACTTTAAATGTACTGACAAAACAGTGTCAGCAACTTATTCAAACCCTTTCCGTAAATTTGTATATATCTTTTTCCCCACCCTCTTTGCAAAGCAGAGAGGGTCGACCAGCGAAGCGAAGTCGGATCCGAAGGACTCCTATTTGAGGTGAGTCCACTATCAACTCTTTCCATGCAGTACACAAAACACCCGTACCGGCATTCCATCATATATAAATTATTTGTGAAAATAATTTGAATCGTTCCTTGACATCTTGTTTATGCCTTCGGGTTAATAATTACTAATGTTCAAAAGATCAAAAATAGAGGCAGGGCACGTGCGATTCCTTCCCTGGGGAAGGTGGAGGAAGGGGTGAGGTAGTTCGTTAAACCCCTCCCTGCCACTTCACATCCAATCGCGCCCCTCCCCGAGGAGGGAATTTATATTGACCATTTATACCCAGTATCACTTCCAATGCTTTCCCCGTAATATAAAAACCAGCACCCTAATAAATCCACCAAATATCCATTAGCTTTATTTTTTATGAAATACGTTTACTGGTTTTGTTTCCTGGTTTTGGTGGGCATTATCAGTTCGTGCATTAAGAACCCTATCCATTTAGACCTTTTCCCGATAAAAGCCAGGCCGGATAGATTTGAATGTTATATCAACGGCGCCGACTTCGTGCCGGACTCCAACAGACTGAATTTGTTCGGTGGGCCGATCTTAGCCTATGTAAGTAATGGAAATAACGGCGCCCATGGTATTTACATAGCTGCGCACACCAACGGCTATTACCTGCACGATGGACAATTGGTAATCCTGCAGATAAAAAACATTTCCGGTACAGGCGTTTACGAATTTAATGATCCTACGGCCCAGTATGCCGAGTTCGTGAAGTCACCACTAATAGATCTTAGGCTCAGCCAGCAAATACAACCCTCGCTTTACTATGCGCATACTCCGGGGCATGGCAGTTTAACGCTCACCCGCTTTGATCTTAAAAATAATGTTATTGCGGGCACATTCTGGTTTAACGCAACCAACAATACCAATGCGGCGGATTCGGTAAAAGTTACGGGTGGGCATTTTAATTTGACTTATAATCCTTAAGCCTTACACCATTCCGGCGTCGACTTTGGAATGTATCGAAAGTTTAACATTGACACTGAATGTGCTGGCGTTTAAAACCTATCAACAGTTAGGCCTGAATATTTAGTCAATTAGGGGATTATTTTAATACGATAAAACATATTTCGGGTAAGGGAAAACTAAAAATCCTCTGTGTCATTATAAATCACTCTGGTATTTATTGGTTTACTAAAAGTCATTTCAACACAAAATCTATATGACCTTTTTTTCTTGGTTACAAGATTTGTATAAAAATATCGACCAAAAACATAAATATCATTTTGCCTATTTATTACACTATTGTATTGGAGTTCATTTATGTCTGCATTGACGACAGCAGTTCTAACTTGGGGGGGATTCTTTCATGATATACAAATTATCTGTTAAATACGGTAATTTCTTTCGTTCTAAATCCTTAATTGCCTTTGTTATCAGCGTATCAGTGTTAGGAGAAGATATGACGGCGGCAATAAATAATTTAGTGATTTTTGCTGGCTGATTTGCAAGATTTGAAACAAAAAATTGAATAATCGGGTTTTTACCTCTAAATTTTAGGGTATCAAAATTACTAACTTGTAACAATGCTTGATTGTTTAGTTCAAACTGTTTTTGAGATTCATGCAATGATTTCATCTGCATATCTAGGGATTCTGAAATCTTATCAGATCTCGCTTTGCTATCTTCATTGCTACCTTTAATTGACTCTTTTTGTAATTGCAAATATTCTTTATTGTATTTTTTGGTCTCTTCTAAAGTGTTTTTGGCAGTGTTAGAAGCGTCTATCGACGCTTTTGCTGACATTTTAACACTTACAGATTGAGCATCAGCTATCTTAAAAACTTTATAAGTATATAATGCTAATATTCCACTAACAATGAGTGCAAGTAAAGAGATAAAATTTGCTATTGTTGGTTGCCAATTCTTCTTATCATCAAGATTAGGTTTCAGTTTTCTGGGCATTCAATATTTATTATAACTAAATATACTAAAAGACTTTCACTTTTCTATCCCACTATTATTATATCAGTTAACCATTGTGTTATTATTCAGATAAAATACAAAATCATTGCGTGCAGAAGCCACCAAAGCAATCCCAAACTAAACAAGGCTGTTCAATTGGATATTATTAACATGCTCGTTGCGGAAATTGTAAATGATTAATAATTAGAAGACAAAAAGGCGAAAATCCTGCCAATCCTCAAATCCAATCAAAGTTCAGACAAAAATCCACCAGATTGCTTCGCACCTCGCAACAACGCACGGAGAGGAATCAATTACCTCACCGTCCTCTTCTCTCCCCATCATTCAAAAACGCCAGCCCAATAATCCGCATAGTCTGCCGGGCATGCCCGGGTATTACAATAAGTTCCCCGACTATGTCGAATAAAACACCACAAAAACCAGGCGAAATTATCACAATTTTCATCTCATTATATTTTGATTATCAATAATTTATATCCGATATTTATATAGACCCATCACGCCTGTTGAATCATTCATCTCTTAAGTCCATTTTGATATGAAAAAACTGATCATTTTAGTATTGTGCCTTTTTTCTTCACTAGCATTTGCACAATTAAAGCCGCCTGTAACCAAAACCGTAGACAGTACCGATACCTATTTCGGCAAAACTTATAAGGACCCATACCGCTGGCTGGAGTATATTAAAGATACATCGGTGGTTTCGTGGTTTAAACAACAGGCCAATTACAGCGAAGCCATGCTCGATAACATTTCGGGCAGGGATGAGCTGATAGCCGAGTGGAAAAAGCTGGACAAACTGCAGCCTGCCCAGATCGGGGAAAGAACGTATATGAAAGGGTTGATATTTTACCGCAAAACCCTGCCAGGGCAGTCGGTTGGTAAATTATACTACCGTGCAGGAGTAGCCGGCAAAGAGCAGTTGTTGTTTGATCCTTCAACCTACATAAAGGGAAAAACACTATCTATCCAGGATTTCACGCCCAGTTTCGATGCAAAACGGGTAGCCATTGCCTATTCTGAAAGCGGGGCGGAGGTAGCAACCGTCCAGATCATGGATGTCGCCACAAAGAAGTTTTTGAAAGATAAAATTTACCCGACAGGCGGCGTTGAAAGCTGGTCCTTTGACAATAAATCAATTTTGTACACGTGGATCAAAAGCGCGGACAATAAGGACCCGACTGCCCGGTTGAATCCTAAATCTAAATTACATAAAGTGGGTACGGACACTAAAGAGGATATCGACTTTTTGAGCAATGCAAGTTACCCCGATCTGAAGATCGATCCAAAAGTTTATCCTTCTGTGTATTTATCTAACGACCTTAAGAAATATGTTATAGCAGTAGAAGGAAGCGTTCAACCCGAACTTAAATTTTACTACGCACCGATCTCGCAATTTTATTCGGGTAAAATAAAATGGAAGGTTTTTTGTACTCCGGAAGACAAAATAGTGCGCGGGGTGGAATTTGTCGGCGATAAGGTGTTCGCAGTTACTCATAATGGTGCCAGAAATTATAAATTATTGCAGACAGACATAAAAAATGTCGACTGGAAGAATGCAAAAACCATTGCTGAAGAAAAAAGCGATCAGACGCTTGAATACATAACACATTGCAAAGACTATTTGCTGATGGTTTATAGTGACGGGATAAACAACCACGTATTTAAATACAACTTTGCAACCGGCAAAACCTCGGCCGTAAAACTACCACTCACAGGTACGGCCAATGTTTTTTGCATCAATGATGAAACCAATAATTGTACCGTTGGGATCACTTCGTGGGTCAGGCCTTATACTGAGTTCGACTTTAATGCAAAGGATGAAGTATTCACCCCTGATGTGTTTAATAAAGCGCCCGTTTACCCGGCTGCCTATAAAGACCTGGTCGTTAAAGAGGTTGAAGTTAAGGGTCATGACGGTACAATGATCCCCTTATCCATTATTTATAAGAAGGGGATTAAACTGGACGGCACTAATGTTTGTTTTATGCGCAGCTATGGCGCATACGGAATTAGCATGATACCAGAGTTTAATAAGCGCGAAAATTCGCTTGCCGTAAAGGGGGTAGTTGTGGCAATACCCCATGTAAGGGGAGGTAGCGAAAAAGGAGAAACATGGTATAGGGCCGGCTTTAAAACTACCAAGCCCAATACATGGAAGGATTTCAATAGTTGTGCCGAATACTTAATTGCACAGGGATATACCCAACCCTCAAAATTAGCAGGTATGGGTACCAGCGCCGGAGGCGTTTTGATAAGTCGTGCTATTACAGAGCGGCCTGATCTTTACGCTGCTGCAATTTGCAATGTAGGCTGCGCCAACGCGATGCGATTGGAGTTTAGCGCAAACGGCCCGGTTAACATTCCTGAATATGGAACGGTAAAGGATAGCACTGAATGCAAAGCGCTGTACGAGATGGATGGGATGCAGCATGTGGTGCCCGGCACAAAGTATCCTGCCCTTATTTGCATTTGCGGATGGAACGACCCCCGGGTGGTGCCATGGGAGCCAGGGAAATTTGCCGCAGCGGTACAAAATGCTTCTGCATCTGGGAAACCCATTATACTAAAGGTAAATTATGACAACGGCCATTTTACAGAGGACAAGAAGGTGACCTTCGCCAACTTCGCCGATCAGTTTGCCTTCGTCATGTGGCAATGTGGTCACCCCGATTTTCAATTGAAAAGCGACAAAAGCGCAAGCGTGAATAAATAAACTAAATAGTCTTAGTTTTTAACAGAGCCTTTTAGATTGATTTCTAAGGGGCTTTTTATGGGATTTGAAACAAACCACCACGTCATGGCGATCTTATTTTTATTGGGGTTAACTTAAACTCAATGACGACCAGACAACATTAATCCGTATACCCCACCGTCCTCTTCTCCCCACCATTCAAAAAAGCCAACTCAATAACCCGTATCGTCTCCCAGACCTGCTCGGTGTTACAATAAGTTCCCTGTCTTTCGGCAAATAAAAACCCCACAAAAACCGGACGGTATTATCACAATTTTTATCCCATTATATTTTGATTATCAATAATTTATATCCGATATTTATATATACCTATCACACCTGATTAATCATTCATCTCTTAAATCCATTTTGACATGAAAAAACTGATCATTTTTGTATTGTGCCTTATTTCTTCAATAACATTTGCACAATTAAAGCCGCCTGTAACCAAAACCGTAGACAGCACCGATACCTATTTCGGCAAAACTTATAAGGACCCGTACCGATGGCTGGAGCAGATTAAAGATACATCGGTGG
>JANYAB010000755.1 GCA_025355225.1 Bacteroidota bacterium | reverse complement strand
CGGCAACGCTCACTTATAAATCCAATCAGCCCTGGTATATTAATATTGCTGCAAACACAGCTAATTTTTCAGGTTCATCACCAACGCCAATGCCGGCTTCTGTTATCACGTACAGGCTCAACGGCGGTCCACCAACATTTACACCTTTATCTACAACAGCTACTTCATTAGATGGGACTACCGGTGCAAAGAATGGCAGAGGTACCGGAACTGTGGGAGTGGATTTCAGACTTAACCCCGGGTATATTTATGCCCCCGCCCAAGATTACAGCATGACAATAACTTATACAATCAGTAATTTATAAATATTCACCCCTAACAAATAAAAAATTAAACCTTAAAATTAAACCTTGAAATTATGAAAAAGTTCTTTTTAGCAGGCTCTTTTATAGCCGCGATCCTAATCTTTAATGCATCGGTGTCAAATGCACAAGTTGTTTATATTCCTGCCGGGTCACCTATTCCATCTGGTGGTATCAATCTCGGTACTCCCGCTCAACAGGCGGTGGTTAATACAACTATAGCCCAGGTTTTAGATCTGGCTGTAACAACAGGTCAAACGGTTGCCATCAATTTTCCCGATATTGCATCGCTGGATAATGGCGTTACCGTATCGAATGCTGTAAGCTTAACTTTCAGATCAAATTTACCATGGTTTGTAAATGTGGCTGCTAATACTCCGGATTTTTCTGGCGGTGATATAACTACCCCTATGCCATCCACCATATTACAATACAGATTGAATGGCGGCACCTTCGCTCCATTGTCAACCACCGCATCATCTGTAGTGGGTACCACAGGTGCAAAAATTGTGAGAGGAGCTGGTACAATAGGTATTGATTACAGAATGGATCCAGGATATGTTTATGGCCCGGGCGCATATTCACTTAATTTGACCTATACTATAAGCAATCAATAATTGCTAAAAGCAAATTATTATTACAACTAACAATTATTAATTATGAAAAAGACGTTGTTTACCATATTGATTGTCTTAGTTGTCGGTGTTATTGCTAAAGCGCAAAATACGGTTACAGCCACCAGCACCGTAACTGCAACTATACCCGTTGCAATGCAACTGGCAGTAACCACAGGTGCTACGTTGAATTTTGATTTCACCGGCCAAATAGCGGCACTAACTACGGGACTTGTAAAACAGAATGCGATTGTTTTAACATACAGCAGTAACATGCCCTGGTATTTGAACATTAATGCCACAACCCCCAATTTTACGGGCGGAGGCCCGGGTGCTCCTATGCCTGCTTCGGTTCTGCAGTTTAAAAATAATGCAAACGGTAATTATGCACCATTGGGTGTAAATCCGGTATCATTAAAAGGAACTACCGGAGCAAAAATTCCGCCGGGCGCGGGTACAGTTGGCGTAGACATGAAAATGACACCAGGAGCGCTGGTTACACCGGCCGCAAACTATTCAATCGGGATCACCTATACATTGAGCAATCTTTAAAGAATATAGAATCATCACATGAGGCTTGCTCCAAAACGGGCAAGCCTTTTTTTTTGCAAATACGCTTTGCCAATACCATCGGATGAAGTAGCGGGATAAACTTTTACCGGGTTGATTTCGTAAAATGTTTGTGATCATCGGGCATGTGGTACTGCATAACCGCGCAGCAATTTTAAGGAACCAGTTAATAGATTTTAAAGCGCCTGGCATCTATAATAAGTGGTCGTGCAGCGAATAATTTAAACAGGGACGCCTTAGCAAACTTTCAATTGCCAAATTTAAACTCATATATAATTAAGCTTTTAAAAGTTGCCATTGTAAGTTGTTTATTAGCTGCATTTTTTTTGCCAAAAACAACATTAGCACAGGCGAATAATGATTTCCGCGTAATTTTTTTAAAAGATACCCTGTTCCAAATCGGTAATTCTTTTAGTTTTAACAGGGTGAGTATTACTAATACTTCGTCTGTTAAACAAGCGATTGGTTTAGATCTGACGGTTCCAGAAAATTGGCAAACCTTATTTGATAATCGTAAGATATTTCAACTTGGACCAAATGAGACATTGGAGTTGCCAATACGCGTAGCAGCATTATATGGAGCTTTAAGCAATAAGATATATCCTATAACTTTAACTATCAACAACACGGCTATCGGCGCCAAATCGGCTTACCATTATATTGCGAAGGTAATGTCTAACTCAAATTGGCGTGCTGCGCTCATCAATCCCGATCTTAAACTTGACCGCATAAATAAAGAAACGTATTTCCAGTTTAGAATTTCAAATACCGGCAACATCCCCGCAGAATTTAATATCGACTACAATACAAGCTTAGACCTGACTGAAGCTAAACGCAATAACAAAATAATTTTAAGGCCGGGCAGGGATACCTTGTTAAGAGTAGGGATTATTGTGCAGAGAAAATACCTGGAGGAATTTAAACCTCAGAATGTCAACATAGAAATAAGTAATAAAGATAAAACCCAGCAGACCCTAATTCAGCACGTATTTAGTAATAATACCACTTTCAGGGAAAATCCTTCCAGCTGGTTTACCGTGCCGATGAGTATTGAACTGGTTTCTCAAAATTTCAATAATAAACAGCAACAAATAAATTATATAAACAGTTCGGGCACGTTATTCCTGGAGAATCAGCGCTCGATCTCTTTTAATTTCCGTTCCGATGATTTTTATACGCAATATAAAGGGGTATCAAACAAGTATTATAATGTCAACTATACTACAAAGCATTGGAAAATATCAGTGGGGAACCAAACCGAATTCAGCGCCTTTTTAATCGACGGTTTTGGGGTAAGACTATCGTATAAAGCAGACAACGGTTATAAAATTGAAGCGATAGCAGTCAAAAGTCGTTTGGGCAATGCCGACCAATTTAATTTACGGCAAGAATTTGCATTAAGTAAATCTTCCGGAATTATTAATAATACATTATTGAATTTTGATATAAAACAAAAGGACAACAGCTTTTTAAATATTACGGAATACGATAAAGCTTTTGGAAAGACCGGTCAACTGGCAATTTTGGGAGGATACGGAATGGAATCAATTTACCAGCCCGCATTAATGAGCAATAATACCGGCGGTACCGCCGGACTTCGTTATAATTACAACTCGCACTTACTTACAATACGAACGGACAATAGTGTTAGCGATCGTAATTTTCCGGGCCTTGAGCGGGGGGTTAGCAGATCGTCAAACGAATTGCGCTTTATGTCGGGCAAATTCTTTTTCGGCGGCATAACTGAATACAATGCCCGATCAGTAACTATACTCGACTCCAATAAGTTGCTCTCTTTATTCGGAGGCAAAACCACCGAGTACGGCATGAGAACGGGATTTACTAAAGGAAGAAACAGTCTTACTATTACCGCATCAATTGTGAATCAATTGCAGGATAGTTTAACAAATGTTCCGTTCAGGTCTGATAAACTCAACGTAACCGCTGGTTTAGGAATGTTTAAAAAGGTCAACTTTTCTTTAACCGGAAGCTTATCACGAAGCTTTGCAACAGGAGGCGATTTTAATGTTAAGCCAATTAATGCGATTACCGCATTCGGAACTTTACAGAGTAACCGAAACGGTATAAACTTCAGATTGGATGATGGTCCCACGTACTATTCAGATTTATCCAATTATGTTAGAAACGGGCTAAAAACGAATCGTTTTCAAATTTCTCCCTATGTAGAACAGGACTTTTTTAAATCAATACTGGATACCAGGATAGAGATGGATTATATCAATGATGTGACTAATAACCTAAAGTCATACGGCGCGCGCCTTGATGTGAGTATAAATTTACTGAAAAGCGGGTTATCATTCCGTTTTTATGGGAACCGTGATTTCGGCAAAGTAAGTAATCTGAATTCATTAAACCTAAGTATCAGAAAATCATTTGATCTGCCGTTAGTGGGATTGCAAAAGTATAGCACTTTAAAAGTCATTCTTTTTAAGGACAATAATGGAAATAATATTTATGACCTCGGAGATGAGCCGATAAGTGAAGCCAGCATTCGGATCGGTGAGCAATATTTTACTACCAGTAAACTGGGTGAAGTTTACTATAAAAATATTAAACCGGGGATTTATTCCATCGATCTGGGCCAGGTGACAAATTTGAAAGGGTGGATAGCAAAAAAAGGATACAAGCAACAGATAACCCTCGAGAAGGGGCAGGATTGGTATATTGCCTATGAGAAGAGCAGGTTTCTATCGGGGAATTTAAATCTGGTTAAGGATCCTCTGAGTAAGCTTGAGTTTAATCCCTCAAACATTCGTATTACAGCAATTAGTTCAAAGGGGGAATCGTATTCAACTTTGACAGACGAGAACGGTACATTCTTTTTAAATTTGCCCGCAGATACTTATCTGATACAAATTAATACCAATGTGTTTACTGAAGAGTTCCGTGTATTGAGGGAAACTCTAAATGCGGATTTGACAAGTAAGACCGAAGAGAACTTAAGTTTTGAAATCAGAGAGCGCAAGCGGACAATAAATATCAGAAAGAACAAAAGCAATTAAGGCAATGGTGTTTCCATTTATTCAATTGAGTTATCTTTCAAAACCCGAAGCCTCCCAAATCCCTTGTTTGAATACTTTAAACCGAAGGGTGTTTAATGCCTTGTTAGCACATTGGTCTTCGCTATTTTACACCCATTGCTTTCATAAAAATCCTCTTTGTAATCTATTCATTTTAAAATAACTTTGAATAATGGGCCAAAAAACATGAACCGGGTAATATGAATAAGAAACAGGATCATACAGGCTTCCATTATATCTTCGGCCCCAACCCGGGGGTTTGGCTGCTGGTTTTGGTGCCTCTCTTTATTTTATTTGCGCTGATAATATCGTTTTCTTCTATCATCACGCGCATGCACAGTTATTAACATTTGTGAACAAAAAAGCCTGAGCTTTCTTAGCCAAATGGTTTAAAATCAATGTGTTCTCATTTATAGGCAATGATCCAGGTTTCGTAGCCGTTAAATAATTTAATTAATTCGATCATATACTTTGAATAATTAATGTCGGAAATATTTGCAGAAATAAATATTTTTCTACTTTTCCACTATAAACCGGGAATCCTAATAAATCTTCCTCTAACACAAAATGGTATCGTCACATGATGCTCTTTTACCCGGATCATAGGTACGCAGATCAGATAATGTGTGACTTCTGAAACTCTGGTAAAGCGCTGCGACCTATTGGCTGCTAAAGTATTGTTATATATATTTATATATGTATCTATGTAAAATATAAAATAATATGTGTCTTTTATACGCGGATAAATTGACTTTTAATTAACCAGATAGCTTAATTAATCTTATGGAAAACGAAGCTTTTTTTTACGGTTATTTTATCAGGCGGTAAACATTTTTTTTAATTCATTAACAAATTTATCTCTTTTATGCCGAACGCATTATTTTATGTAGGGAAAAATTAATTATTTAACTATAAGTTTATTAGCCTGTTAACTTAAAATAGTAATATTAAAATAACATAAATTTAATTTTTGATTTGATTTTTCAAATAATATTCATCAATATTGTACACTTTTTTAATCTACCTTGTTAAACTATCACGATTATGGCTTTGAAGAAAGTTATTTTATTTATTTTATTGATTGCTACAATCATTTTAATAAATAATAAAAACGCTCAAGCACAAAGTTCACCGGCAATAACCTATCCTACACCACAAGTTTATGTTGCCGGCTCTGCTATAACTCCATTATCGCCAACCAACACGGGTGGAACCGTTTATCCGGCAAATTACAATACACCTACGACCTTTGTTTCTTATGCTACCCCATTTAGTTTGGCGATAGACGGCGCTAATAATGTTTATACAACCAGTAATTCCACCGGGGATTTAACTAAATTTAATTCGGCCGGAACAGCACTTTTTACAATAAATACAGGCGTCAGCCAGGCTTCAGAAGTAGCTGTAGATGGCTTGGGAAATATATATGTATCTCAATTTACAGCTAGCAGTGTTTTAAAATATAGTTCCACCGGGGCACTTCTGGCAACTATTACGGGTGTTAGGGACCCTTATGGAGTAGCAGTTGATGCCTCCAATAACGTATATGTTGCAGATTTTTTTGCGGGGAATATTTGGAGAATCAATGCGGGTACAACAACAGCCGCTGTCTTTTTGACCGGCTTCGTTAAACCTTACGGACTTATCATCGATGCATCGGGTAATCTGTTTGTTGGAGAGCAGGGCCCCGGTGATATAATTAAAGTTGCTGCCGGTACTTTAGCAAGAACAACCTTTGCAGCAGGATTCAAAGGCCCCCGCCACTTAAATATGGACCCCTTTGGAAATATATATGTTGCGGATTTTGGAAACAATGCAATTAAAAGGATTAGCGCATCAGGCAATATCACCACTATTCTTTCGGGTTTAGCATCTCCAAGGCAAGCTTTCTTCGATTCATTCGGCAATTTATTTATAGCTGATTTTGGTGTGAATACTTTATTGAAGTCGACGGCTACAACATATTCTATAAATGCACCGTTGCCGGCAGGTTTAAACTTTGATACTTCAACGGGTCAAATAACAGGTACACCTCTTGCACCTGCACCCACAACAACATATACCATAACAGCGTACAATACGGGCGGAATAAGCACTGCCCAGCTGGCCCTGAACATTGGATCAAATGCCGGGAACCAGCAGGTGCCTGTCGTTACCACTTTACCCGCGACTTCTATAACTAATACATCAGCTATTCTTAATGGCGTTGCAAAATATAACGGATCAACAAATTTAGTAAGTTTTGTTTATGGTACTGATCCCAACCTGGCTGTCGGCACTACAACCACCGCTCCGGTTATCAGCGGTTCAAGCGCAACAGTCAACGTTAATACTATATTCGCACTAACCGGGCTAAAACCGTTGACAACTTATTATTACCGTGTTACAGCTACTAACCCAACCGGGACAACAACAGGCAGTATTGTCTCTTTTAAAACTGTTCCCTGGTCAAACGCGAACCTTTCTTACATCACAATTGCCAATGACAACTTAGCCCTGGTAATAATGTCAACGGGGTCTACCAATTATTCAGCAAATCTCAATGCTAATACCGCCCCGGTGATGATAATGCCGGCAGCGCTTGATCCCAATGCAACAATGACAGTAAACGGGGCCCCGGTTGCTATTGGTACCTCATCTGCATATATTCACCTGAACGCAGGCAGCAATTTAATCACTATTGTGATAACTGCGCAGGATGGGATTACAAAGAAAACCTATTGGCTCACGTTAAACCTTCCTTTACCTCTGCTAGGGTTCGCATACGCGATGGAAGCAACAATGTACACGCCAGCTTTCAGTACCACGCCAGCGATATCAAAGCCCAATAAAAATGGCCCCAATGCTGCTTTGGGAACAAACAAAACAATAAGCACCATTGAAAACGCACCTGAACCTGGTGCCCCGGCCGCAGATAAAATAGTAGTTCACCAGGCTGTTTCACCCAATGGAGACGGTATAAATGATTACTTGTTTATTGAGGGGATAGAAGATTGTCCCGATAACAGGGTTATCATATTTAACAGAAATGGTTTAACAATATACAATGTTAGCGGCTATAACAATTCCAGCAAAGTTTTTGACGGGCACTCAAGCATAGACGGTCGTTTGCAGCAACCAGGTACTTATTTTTACGAGGTAGAATGTAATATGAATGGGAAAAAAATAATAAAAACCGGATTTATTACCCTGAAATTTAGCTGAACAACTTAAGAAAATAAAAGGCCCGGAAATTATGGATATCTCTTAATTGCTGATGCAATTTTCCTAAGCGCTATCGCTAAATGATTTTCTACCGTTTTAACTGATATGTTTAGCAATAATGCAACCTCTTTGTATTTCAACCCATCGTCTTTTATTAAGCTGAATACCAATTTGCATTTCGCAGGCAAATTATTGATAAGGCAATTTAAAGCGTCAACACCTTCTTTGCTTATAAATACGCTTTCGGGGTCGATAGAAATAAAGGCGTTTAAATTATAGGTTGTTTCAATGTCCTCATGCCGGTGTTTGCCCTGATCCCTCAAATAATTTAAGCATAAATTTTTTACGGAAACATATAAATAAGTATTCAGGTTTTCGATCTCGGTAAAAGTGTCGCGCTTTTTCCAAAGGTTGATCAAAACATCATGAACTATTTCTTCAGCAGATTCTTTGCAATGTACCAGGGATATGGCAAAGCGGTAAAGTTTAACAAAGTATTGCCTGTAGAGCTCTTTAAACACCATTTCATCCTTAAGTGCTGCATGCGCAAAATTTTTATTAAGGATTACTTGCATAGGATCGGCAACGATTTATAGCTGGTAAGAATAAAGGTAGACTTTTTTGATGATATATTAACTTTTGGTAAAAAGCTTTTTGCGATTGTTCTTTTATTGAGAGGTTTTTATCTTTCAATGGGTTAATTTTCCGGGAACAAAACAAAATTCAATATCTTTCTGCAATGAAAATCATTACACGTAATGTATTGATACTTTCAATGGTAAGCTTTTTTACGGATATCGCCAGTGAAATGCTATATCCTGTAATGCCGGTTTACCTGCGGAGCATAGGGTTTTCAATTGTGCTGATTGGTGTATTGGAAGGCGTTGCCGAAGCAACAGCGGGATTAAGTAAGGGCTACTTTGGCAACTTAAGCGACTCCATCAGCAAACGTTTGCCGTTTGTGCAAACAGGTTACGCACTAAGCGCTGTTTCTAAACCTATGCTGGCTTTATTTACTTATCCGTTTTGGGTATTTCTTTCCCGCACGCTTGATCGTTTGGGTAAAGGAATAAGAACCGGCGCAAGAGACGCGTTACTATCCGACGAAACGGCAGCCCGATACAAGGGGCAGGTATTTGGCTTTCATAGAAGCATGGATACATTAGGCGCCGTTATAGGCCCGTTGATTGCCTTAGTATATTTAGCAATCCATCCGGGGCATTACAAAATCCTTTTTTTAGTTGCATTTTTACCTGGCTTTCTTTCCATCAGTATCACTTTTTTTATTCGTGAAAAAAGGAAGGCAATAATTTCCCGCCCTAATAAAACTGGCTTTTTGGATTTTTTGGGATACTGGAAAAATAGCCCGGTTACGTACCGGAAATTAACTTTTGCATTGTTGGCCTTTACCTTATTTAACAGCTCTGATGTGTTCCTGCTTTTAAAAATTAAAGACAATGGATTTAATGACGTTACGGTAATTGGCATTTACATTTTTTATAATCTGATATATGCGATATTTTCTTATCCATTAGGAATACTTGCGGATAAAATTGGCATGAAAAAGGTTTTTATTGGTGGTTTGGTTCTGTTTGTAATTGTTTATGCAGGAATGGCATTGAATAAATCTGAGCCGGTGTTTTTTGTATTATTCTTATTGTATGGCATTTATGCAGCCGCAACTGAAGGTGTTTCCAAAGCCTGGATCACCAATATTTGCCAAAAAAAAGATACTGCAACCGCTATAGGCACCTATACCGCATTACAAAGCCTTTGTGCGCTTCTGTCAAGCTCGCTAACCGGTGTCATATGGTATGCATACGGAGCAAAAACAGCATTGATAATTACAGCCGCCGGTGCGTTGCTAATTATACCTTATTTATACTTAATGAAGACAAGCTACCAGCGCAATGAAATTTGAATTTTAATAATGAACTTTATAAAACGTTTCCGGTGGTGGGGAAACGTTAATAGTCTATTGAAAACTTAAAGTTATGTTAGGTAAATTAAGCGAAAAACAAATTGATGACTTGCTGAAACGGCAAGTAACCGGAAGAGTAGGCTGCCAGATGGACGGCACTGTTTATATTGTACCGGTAAATTACGTTTACGATGGCTCTAACATCTTTGGCCATTCTTCCATGGGTAAGAAAATCGAGATGATGTCAAAAAATCCGGATGTATGTTTCCAGGTGGACCAAATCGAAACTATATTTCGCTGGCAAAGTGTTATAGCCTGGGGCCGGTTTGAAGAAATTACAGACATTGATGAAAAACAGCGTGTTATGCAGGCACTTATCCATCGCATCATGCCACTGTCGAACAATCCCACAAATCATCCTGCTCATGGAATTACAGAGAATGATAGCGATGTGGGGACAAAAATTGAACTTATTATATACAAGATCACACTTAGCAAAAAAACAGGAAGGTATGAGGATGATCGTGTTTTTAAGGCCGGGCAAGATTAGCAGTTGACCAAGTAAGAGTTAAAATTACTATTTAACAATCCGTAATCGGTAGAATGTTGCCAATCAGGCTGCAACACCCTTCCCCTTTATCTTAAACAACTTAAGGAATAACATACTGCCGAAGCCAGCGCGTGGAAAAAACTAAAAGTTTTGCTACGTTATTTGTAGCAATGCTACAAATAACGTAGCTTTGTTAAAAACAAAAAGATGGCGCTACCAGTCCCAGGCAAACCCGTTCGGGGGTCAAAATCCGGACAACCAATAATGGCCTTGTTTGATTTATTAGGTCGAAATTGGTCTATGGGAATTATTTGGTATTTATCAAATGGTTCATGCACCTTTCGGCAACTTCAGGCCTATTGCGAAACAATTTCTCCCACAACTTTAAATTTAAGGCTCAAGGAGTTAACAAATTCATTTTTGATCGAAAGGACGATGGACGGTTATACCCTCACAGAATTAGGAAGGAGACTTTTCGACGTCCTGCAACCAATGGGACAATTGGCAAAAGAGTGGTCAAATAAATTTAAATAATATGAATGCTTACCGGAAAATACCAAAGCCAACTAATGAAGAGTATCCCGCCTACTCCAACATCTATATGGAATTGTTAAAAAATGACGAATTAATATTGGATCATTTACATGATAACTTTTTTAAAATTAAAAAGCTGATCTATTCAATCCCCGAAGAAAAACTTACGTACAGATATGCTGAAAACAAATGGACAATAAAAGAAATCCTGGTACACCTGATCGATGATGAAAGGATATTTGCTTATAGAGCGCTGCGGTATGCAAGGAATGACGATACCCCATTACACGGATTTGAACAAAATACCTATGTAAAATATTCAAACGCCAACCAAAGAAGCTTAGACAACATATTTGAAGAATATTGGGCCGTCAGAATTTCGACTATTTTATTATTTCAAAATTTACCGGAGGATTCTTTTATGAGAACAGGTACTGGTATTGATCACGACGGCAGCATTATCAACAAAAGAACAGTAAGAGCATTGGCCCATCACATAGCCGGACACGAATTAAGGCATATAAAAATTATTAAAGAACGATATTTAGATATAAAAATTGAAGGGGACGTAATTTAAACATACTATCAGGTACTATCTAAAAATCAACACCACCGTTTTCCCCGATATACTTTCCAGTATCGGTTTAAAAATCAATTGCGCATTTTGGCGCGCCATACCCAATACATTCATTTCATTGGCATTATCAAGTATCTTTTTTTCGCCAAGCCTGTACACATCCTCCACCATGTCTTTAGCGCCATCCGGAAACCATACCCCCCTGATATCATACACTTTACTCTTTTGATGATCCAAACGCGCGTAGCATATCTCGGGCCGGGGCAGAAAAACAATCACCGTATCGGCGCTTTGTTTAATGTCGGTTTTTTTCAACTTCGTCAAATCAATACACGCGGTAACATCGCCGACGGCCAAAAATAAAACATGACTGTCGGGCAATATCGTATGCACCTCCTTCTGGTCAATAATATCCTTCATTGAGTATTTTACCAGCTCCAGCTTTCCCATACTGGTGATCTTTTCCACCATGCCGCTTTCGGTTATTTCGGTGCGCGAAACCGTAAACTCATGCTTAATGTAAAAAAACAGGAAGATCAGCAATCCGGTGATAACCACCGAGCTTACCAGGATAAAAAGTAAACGGTTCCCGAAACGATTGGCCATTTTTTTGATGAGTTATTTTGGTCGGATTGTCTAAAGTCCAGAGTTTGAAGTCGAAAGTCCAAAGTAAGCAAAATCCGACTTAAGACTTTCGACTTCAGACTAAAGACTTAACGAAGTAAGTACAAATAAGAAGCGCCGATGTTATAAACATTTGATTTATTTTTGCTTACTTTAAAGCAAATTATGGTTAAGTTATTTGTGAGCGGTTTTCCGCTCGATATAGAGGAGATCGAACTGGTGAAATTGTTCAGTCTCCATGGCGATGTAAAAACAATTAAGCTCGTCCGTAACAAGCAGACCAGGGTTTGCAAAGGTTACGGCTTTATTGAAATGGCCGATCAGGCCTCAGCAGAAAACGCAGTTATCGCACTGGACGGCCAATTAATGGGCGACCGTGCCCTCACCGTAAATATCCGGCCGGATGAGCCGGTAGTTAAAACCCCCGTTTACAGCAGGATCAAAAAAACAAACGAGCCCCTCAGACAAAAGCGCCCCCGCAGAATGC